>JACCSL010001016.1 GCA_013812995.1 Ardenticatenales bacterium
GTCTACGGCCATGTCATCAACGAGGTTCTGGATAAACTGGCGGAATCCATCCTCGCTGCAATCTTCGATGAGATGCGTGACAATCATCTCGCTCTCGGCATAGGCCAGCCCAACGGTTCGTCCGTCCGCGCCGAAGTTGCCCTGGAGTTGCGAGAAGGGAAGCAGCTCGTTGTCCTCCGCAGCGGCCTGAATCTGATCGGCGCTGCCCCGGCTGTCCGGCTCATTGTACATCGCCAGCCCCTCGTCCAACCAGGAAGGCGCATTGGCCAGCGCACCCTCCATCGCCTGATGGAACACCAGGTGGCTCAACTCGTGGAAGAGCACGGTGGTCATCCACCCTTCCTCCCCCGCGCCGATGATCTGCACCGTCACGCCGAGGTCGGGAAATGCCTGCCCACCGATCCAATCCTGCTGGGGTGGGAACGCGCCGCGAAAATCGTCGCCGGAGGCGTAGGCGACCAGGCGAATCTGGTGGGTAATATCCGATCCCAGCGATTCCTCCAATTGGGCCATCGCCTCCTTGCCCGTCTCGAACATTGCCTGCCCCCACGCCTCGTCCCCGTCGTACCAGGCAATCGCCAGCTCCTCATCCTCGATGAGTTGCCAGTCGTAGCGGGGGTCCAGGGCGATGATGGTCTGGGACTCGGTCTCGAACTCGTTCCCGCTGCTATCCTTCAGCCGCCAGATATACTCGATCTCAGCGCCGGGTGGCATTCCATTCAACTGCATCTGCCACTCGTGCTCCAACGCCACAGTGGGGGCCGGGTCGAATTGGACAGGCTCCGAGATGCGACTGGAGGAGCCGGTCGGTCGGAAAAAGAGGCGCGCTTCGGTCAGATCGCCCGCGCTCGTGCTTGCATCCAGGGTGAAGTGCAGCCGGCGCGGCAACTCGGGCAGGAGCGTGGCATCTGCCGTGGCGCTGATGGGCCCCTGCGCGTGCACCGATGGAGCACTCAGCCCCAAGAATATCAGTAGGGTGAGGAAGAAGATGATTTGCTTTTCGAGTCGTCCCATGTTCCGCTCTTTGCCTGTTCTACGATACGGAGCCCCGCACTCGCGCCGATGCGCGTGGCTCCGGCCTCGATCATCTGTAGGGTATCGCCCAGCCCCCGGACGCCGCCGGATGCCTTGACCCCAAGGGCATTGTCCACGACCTGGCGCATCAGTGCCACATCAGCCACCGTCGCGCCGCCCGTCGAGAAGCCCGTGGAGGTTTTCACATAATCCGCACCCGCCATCCGCGAGATCATCGCGGCCTGGACCTTCTCTTCGTCGGTCAGCAGGCTCGTCTCGAAGATGACCTTGAGCTGCGCGCCATGCTGGTGCGCCGCGTCAGCTACCGCGCGGATATCCTCGTGGACCACCTCCATCTGCCCGCCCTTGAGCGCGCCGATGTTGAGCACCATGTCCACCTCCTGCGCGCCGTTGCGGCAGGCCTCGTGCGTCTCGAAGACCTTGGTGCTGGTGGTCGTCGCGCCCAATGGGAAGCCTATCACCGTGCAGACCAGCACGGGGGAGCCGCGCAGCAACTCGGCGCAGAGGGGAACCCAGTGCGGGTTCACGCAGACGCTCGCGAACTTGTGCGTCTTCGCCTCCTCACACAGCTGCCGAACCTGTGGCTCGGTGGCCTCCGCCTTGAGGAGTGTGTGGTCGATGAGATGGGCGACATCCTGCGCGACCTGCTCGCGGGCCTGCGGGGCAAAGCCCAGCGTGATCCGCCCGGCCCCCGCCTCGACTAGCCGCCGCACCTCGTCAGGGCAGGCGACGGCGCAGCGCCCAGTGCTGCAACTCGCGCAGCGCATCGCCAGGGGGCTCTCCGTCTGTCCTCCCTGCGCGCGTGCGAGCACCTCACGGGTAATCTGGTCAACCAGTTGTTCTAGTTCTCGCTCATTCATTTAAAAGCTAGCTCTTTTTGAGGTACCGCTGCTCGACATCCATGATCTTGGAGACACGGTCCGCGTGGCGACCTGCTCCAAAGGGTGTCGAGAGCCAGGCGGAGGTAATCTGTTTGGCAAGCAGCGGGCCAATGAGTTGGCCGCCCAGGGTCAGATAGTTGGCGTGGTTATGCTCGCGGGCGTTGCGCGCCGTGCTGACGTCATAGCACATACTGGCGCGCACCCCAGGCACCTTGTTCGCCACCATGCAGGAGCCGATGCCCACCCCATCGATCATGATTCCGGCCTCGGCCTGACCCTCGCTGACGAGCCTCGCCACGGCATAGGCATAATCAGGGTAGTCTACCGGCTTATCGTCGGATGGGCCAACATCAACTATCTCGTATCCTTCTTCCTGAAGATGTTTCACCAGCAGCGTCTTCATCGCCACCCCGCCGTGGTCCGCGCCGACCGCCACACGCCGCTTGCCCTGAAACTGCGGCAGTGACAGCGTTGCGGGTGCACGACTTGCGCCCTCTTCCAGGCGGATGCGGCGCGTGCGGGCCGCGTCACGGGCTAGGGGAGTGACAAGGGTGCCAGGGGGAACCGAGAAGGTACTCCCCTCCTGCAAGGCGGCAATGGCAGCTTCGTCCAGGATGGGACGGGAGCGGCTGGGGGAAGCAGAAATCACGCGGGTTGGTTCACTGTCGGCGGTGAGATGGCGGCGCAAGGCGCGGCGCACCATCTCACGGATCGTTGCCTCGTCAACTTGGCTCACAGGCGTCCTCGGTTGGGTGAAACGCTCAAGGGGTCTTGGCGACAGGCTGGGGATCAGGGGCCTGGATCGGGTAATTCGGAACCCACCCAATCTGGGGCAGAGGCCAGTAAAGCAGCCAGGCTTTGCCGATGATATATTTTCTCTCCAGTGGTCCCCAGGAGTGAGAATCGCTGGATTGGTTGCGATTGTCGCCCAACACATAGTACTCATAGGGCCCCAATGTCGTGGGGCTACAGTGGTAGGAATGAAGATTGGGGCCGTAAGACTCGTCGATCAGCTGTCCATTGACTCGGATTTCCCCAGGGTTACACTCAACGGTGTCCCCAGGCAGGCCAATGATGCGCTTGATATAATCCTTTTCGGGGCCATTGGGGTCGCCCTTGGGATACTCGAAAACGATGATATCGCCACGCTGGGGCTCCCCAAAGTAATAGGCGAGTTTGCTCACAAAGAGCCGCTGTCCCTCATGAAGATTGGGCTCCATGCTGTAGCCCTCGATGCGATAGTTCTGAACGACGGCACGCATCATCACGAAGATCAGCACGGTCAGGATGATGGTTTCGGCAAGTTCATGCAAGAGGGATTTCCAATGGACGCCACGCTCGGGTGTGCTCTCTGACTCATCAATGGGGCTCTCAATCCAGGGGGCTTCGGAAAACGCATCGGCTGCCTCCTCGGAAGCGTAGCCTTCTGGTTCATCGACGGGTTCCGGGACGTCGTTCTCCTCGGTTTCCCGCAGATAAACCGTGCTCGGTGCTTCCGCGGCCGCCCCATGCCCATTAGAGCGTTCCGGCTGCCAGTGTGGCTGATGAAACCACTCACCTTGGCTCCACGGGGATGAGTAGTCATCCTCGGGCTTGTCAGAGTCTGGGGTGGATGGATGTTCTTCCATAAAAAATTACCTTGAATGAATGCCTGATTCCCGGCACTGTTCTTCAACCGTTGGCTACGCCATCTCAACGATTATACGTTACGGCTGGGGGCAAAGCAAACGATTTGTTCCTTTTTGAGGGAGAATTTGCGGGAGATGGCAAATTTGCGGCATCCTTTGCTGGATTTTCGACTCCCATGTTATACTGCGCGCCGAGGTGATGCCATTATGAAACAATTCGTTCTGCTGTGCCTGTGCCTTCTCCTGCTTGTAACCCTGACCCCGTCTGGGGTCCGCGCGGAAAACCAATTCTGCGACCATCCCGCCAACCTGACCCATAACTGTGATATGAACACCTTCAGCGATTCCTCCTCCAACAATGCGGTTCGCGTGGTCGCGGATGGATGGAGCGTCTGGGTCGAGGCAGGCAACCCCGCCTTCGATTACGGCGGCGACTCACCCGTTCCTCCCTCCCAACGAATCTGGAGTGATGGGGGGGCCTTCACCGGCGGAATGTACCAGCAGGTGTCGAATCTCACACCGGGCGCGACCTATGCCGCAGGCGTGGTATGGGCC
>JACCSL010001020.1 GCA_013812995.1 Ardenticatenales bacterium
AGCCCATACACCTCGACGCCCTGCTCCACCAGGTAGCGGTTGATGGAGGGAATCTGCGCCTCGCTGGTTACGGTCATGGAGAGTTCGTCGCCCTCGACGCGGATCTCCTGACCCCACGATTCCAGCCCGGTCAGCACCTCCGGCGTCAGCCCGCGTGCCCGTATCTGGACCGAGGGCGCCTCCTCGCGCAGCGCCTGAAGCACGCTGATCTGGAGAACCCGCCCCTGCTTGATGAAGGCCACGCGGTCACAGGTGATCTCGATCTCGCCGAGCAGATGCGAGTTCAGAAACACGCACTTGCCCTGCGCGCGCAGCTCGTGGATGATGTCGCGCACCAGCCGCCGCCCCATGGGATCCAGCCCCGAGGTCGGCTCGTCGAGGATCACCAGATCCGGGTCGTTGAGCAGCGCCTGCGCCAGACCGATGCGCTGTAGCATCCCCTTCGAGAAGTGGCTGAGCCGCTTGCTCTGGTGGGCGGCGAGTCCCACACGGTCCAGCAGGGCGGGAATGCGCTGCTGCGCCAGCCGATGCGGGAGTTTATACAGCTCGGCGTGTAGCGTGAGAAACTCGGTCGCGGTCAGCCACTCGTGAAAGCGGAAGTGCTCCGGTAAAAAGCCCACTTTGGCGCGCGCCTCGGTATCACCCAGCGGCTTGCCCAGCAGGGTGCCCTCCCCCTCTGTCGGTGCGACGAGCCCGAGCAGCATCTTGATGGAGGTGGTCTTGCCCGCGCCATTCGGCCCCAGAAAGCCAAAGACCTCCCCCCGCTGAACAGCGAGGGAGAGGTCGGCCACGGCTACTTTGTCGCCAAAGAGTTTGCGCAGGTGCTGCGTCTCGATGGCGGGCGTGGTCGAGGAGGTCTCAGTCATGCCTACTCCAGCGAGTTGGCGATGGTGAGGGCCTCATCCGCACTCTCGGCACCGGTCAGAGCGTAGACGATGCCATCTCGCACCCACAGCAGTAGGTAGCCCGGCTCGCCCTCGTCCACCATCTGCTCGATCAGGGTGCCGGGAACCCCATCCACCTGCACCTCACGGTAGTCGGTACCATTGCTCGGAATCGGCACGACGAGCGTGGTGGACCAATCTACCCGCTGGCTGAAGCGCGTCGCCTCCTCCTCGCTCATCCCCATGAGTTGCATGAAGGCCGCGCCCATCTGCTTTAGATCCAGCTCAGGGGGGGCAGATACCGTGGGGCTGGGAAGCTGCACCAGCACCACGCACTTGTCCGAGAGGTCCGGCCCATCCTCGGTTTCCCGGCAGCCGCCATAGGTGGCCGTCACCGCCTGGGGAATGTCGATCATCACCTGCTGCCCATCGAGACTGTCCGGCAGGACAATATCGGAGTGCCCTAATTCGTTGAGCAGCAGCCGCGCGCGTGGGAGGTCGATATCCAGCGTTACATGTGCGCCCTCCTGGACCTCGATTTGCGGCGCGTCCGTCGCCTGAGCAGGCAGACGCACGGCAAAGCCTGCCAGGGTGCTCGCGGCGGAGCCACTATCCGCCTCCGCCTGCTCGCCGCGCGTTTCAACGTGCACGTTGTTGGCGAACATCTGCTCGACCTGAGCGGTCGAGCCCATCCGCTCCGGGAGGTTGCCGGGGTTCACCTCCACGACCTCGATGCGCTGGACACGGAAAAGGCTCAGGAAATCGGCGGCCAGGGCTCGCACGGGTGGGAACATCAGGGCAATCAGGAGCATGGCGGCGACGGCCAGCCCACTCCACAGGGGTCGATACTGCCGGGCAAAGGGTAGGGTCTTCATCAGTCGGCTCTCCTTGTCTTGGTTGGAATAAGCTGCCAGGCGGGCACGAGCGGCCCGCGCCGACAGCGGTGGGTGCGCCGGGGCCAGCAGCGCGAGGCGGGTGTGTGCCCAGAGCGCGCGCTGGCGGAGCTGGGCGGCCTGCTGCTGGCACTCGGTACAGCGGGCGAGATGGGCCTTGATCCAGCCCTGCTCGGCCTCGCTTAGGTCGTGGTCGGTATAGGCGCGTAGGTCGCCTTCAGTAGGATGCATGAGTCTCTCCATCTCCATAGATGGCACGGTAACGCTGCTCGAATTCCCGCTCGGCGCGGGCCAGTAAGGTACCGATGGACGCGGGCGAGAGATCGAGCGCGGTGGCGACCTCCCCGTAGCTCAGCCCAGAATGACGCAGGAGCAGCAGGTGGGCAGAGCGCGGTTTCATCTGGCGCAGCACGGCGCGTACCTGCTCGCGCTCGTCGTCCTGCTCTAGGATGGCGACGGGGTTCGACAGAGACGCGTGCTCCACGCTGAGGTAGCCCGCGCGCTCCTCGTAGTGACTGCGCCGCTTGACGGCGCGTAGGGCGTTGAAGCCCAGGTTGGTCGCGACACGGTAGAGCCAGCCCGCCAGGTTGTGTACCCGTCCTGGTGGGGGCTGACAGTAGAGACGCCAGAACACCTCCAGCGCCAGTGCCTCCGCCTCGCCCTGGTCGCCGAGCAGCCGGAAGAGCACCCCATACACCCGCTCCCAATGTGCCTCGAAGAGTTCCTCGAACTCGACCGGGCAGAGCGCCTCGTTCCCCAGCCAGCCCTGTGGTAGTTTGTCGGCTGTCACCGCCACCCATGCCTCCCGTACCTTGCTTCCATGTCGGCCCTTCATCTATTAGACACCACCCGCCAAAAAAATGTGACAAAAAAAGGGCCAGCTTGCGGCTGGCCCTTTTGAGAAGGATGGAATCAGTGAATTGTGATCGGCATATAGAGCCTGAAGGTTCCCTCGTTGCTGCTGGTCTCCGTGAAGCGGGCGTATTTCAGCTCGCCACCCTGCTCATAGCTCAGGTGAGGCTCATCCTTGTTATCCACAGCCAGGGACAGGTCGCCCACGTTGGCATCCACGCTCTCCAGCACCCACGCCTGACCATCCCGGTGTGCGTACCGTGCCTCCACATACCCACCGCCGTACCCGATGTGGGCTTGCCCCTGACTATCCAGCGCCAGCGTCGGTATGACCCAGTCAAAGAGTGTGGACTTGGGAGCAAGCACCTCCTCCATGAGCCACTGGCTGCCATCCCAGCGGGCGTAGCGCCCCCCGTAGGCAATGTGGGGGCGATCCTGCCCGTCCACCGCCACGGAGATACCCCCGACGGGAAGATTGTCCCGCATGTCGAAGCGCTGCACCGTCCAGGTCGTTCCGTTCCAGTGAGCATAGCGCGGCAGGGGGGCCTGGTTGCTGGCGCTGTCGTAGATTACGTAGCCGATATGGGGACGGTCCAGGCTGTCCAGGTCCAGGGACATCTCGCCCCACATCTGCCCCGCCGTCGCCGCGATGCTCTGCTTGTTCCAGCTCGTGCCGTCGAAGCTGGCATAGTGCAGAGTATCGTGTACCGTGTACGCCACATGGGGCCGCCCGGCGCTGTCGAGTGCGATGTCACTCCAGGGCTCATACGAGGCACCCTGCGGCTGCTGGTCCAGCACCACCTTATTCCACTGGCTTCCATCAAAGGTGGCGTAGACGACGGTCTGACTCACCACATAGCTGGCGTGGGGGCGACCCTGATTGTCGATGACGAGCGAGGAGGAGCGCGCGGCGCTGTTCACCTGGTCCACCACCTGCCGCTCCCACGCCTGACCATTGAAGCGGGCATAGGTCAGGACACTATAGTTTTCCTGGTAAAGAATGTGAGGGCGATCCGTACTATCCAGGGCCAGCACGTTGTTGTCCCCCGCGCGGCCTGCTTGATCAATCAGCTCCGCCGTCCAACCCCTTCCGGTCCAGCGCGCCGCTCGAAGGGCATGAAGAACCCCGTCACTGCTCTCAAGATAAACGATGAGCGGCTCCCCCGCCGGGTCTAGCGCCAGGGCAGCACTATTGCCCGGGGTCAGGGTGACTGTTCGTCGGGACCACTCGGTGCCATCAAAGGAAGCATATTCAATCCCCGGCCCATTCGGATCACCATAGGCGATGTGCGGCTGACCACTGGCGTCCAGCACCAGGGAGGTCATGCCCAGCCCGCCCTGGCCCTCGGGACTCTTTTCGAGGCTCTGATGACTCCATCTGCTCCCATCCCAGACACTATAGCGAAGCTCGACCGTGGTGCCGTCATAGTTATTGCTGACGAAGTAGCTGATATGCGGGTGTCCCTGGGCATCCAGCGCCAACGAGTGCCCGCTCGTCTTGATACCCGCCGGGAGCGCCTGCTCATGCCAGCTGCCATTCTCCCGCACGGTATAGATCAGGGAGCCAAAGTCGTTAGTACTTACGAATTTTGAGAAGCTGATATGAACGCGGTTGGCATCGTCCACGGCCATCGAAAACTCGTCCGGAGTCCGGCGGCCATACTGACCCGCTATTTCTTCCACCCACTGGGTTCCGTCATGGTAGACATACGTGATGTTCTCGTTGGAGCTATCATAGACCGAGTAGGCGATATGCGCCTGGTCGCTCCCATCCAGCACCAGCGCCAGCTCGCCCAGCCCCCACATTCCCACCTGAGCCACAATGCTCTGAATCTGCCAGGTCGCCCCGTTCCATTGGGCATATTTGAGGTCATAGTGGCTCTGGTCAAAGTAGACGATATGCGGTCGATTCTGGCTATCGATGTCCAGCGCGGCCACCGCGCCCACCTGGGGGGTGGCGTCTACGACTTCCGTCTGCCAGTTCGTGCCATCGTGCCAGGCGTGGTAGAGCTGGTCGCCGCCGTACGCCAAGTGCGGGTTGCCCGCTGCATCCCACGCGATGGCATGGTCCTCCACCGTCTGGAACATGTGGGGGCAAGAGACACACTCCGTTCCCCACTCTTTTGCCACGGGAGACATCGTGCTCTCGCTCGCTTCCACCCAACCCATAGACGCCAGAAAAAGCAGGAGCAGAAGTGTACAACCTATAGTCCACTGCGAAATGATTTTCACGATAATGTCTCCCTTGGAAGCTTTGTGCAGCGCAGTCGCTGTCTTGTTTCAATCACAAGGGCAAGAATAACCAAAGAACGGGTGCGACGTTGGACAACAGATTGACCGCTTTCTGACCATCCCCTGACCATCGCCAGGCGGCTCACTCCAGGTAAACCCGCCCCAGCGTGCCATCCACAGTGATTCGGTCGCCCTCGCGGATGCGGTGCATGGCCCCGTAGACGTTCACCACAGCAGGCACACCGTACTCGCGCGCCACGATGGCCCCGTGGGAAAGCTGCCCGCCAATCTCCAACACCAGTCCTGCCACGAGCGGGAACACGGGGGTCCAGCCGGGGTCGGTGGAGCGCGTGACGAGGATATCGCCGGGCTGGAGCCGCGCCGCCTCGCGGGGGTCATCCAGGAGCCGGGCGATGCCCTGCACGCGTCCCTGGCTGGCCGGAACTCCCTGCAAATGGGCATCGGTACTGCCTGCTGGCTCGCTCAGCGGCTGGTCATCGGGGCCAATGGCCTCTGGGGCCTCGACGGTGAACCAGTACTCGTAGGCCAGGCGGCGCGCGGCGGCGATCTCCTTCAACGGTTTGCCAAGCACTTCCGCGTGGTTCGCCTCGACGCTCCGGCTGATCTCGTCATGGATGAGAAAAAAGAAGTCGTCCGGCTGAGCGAGCCAGCCGCGTGCGTGCCAGCGACGGCCCAGTTCTGCAAAGAGCTGGCGGCGGGGAAGGTCTACCTTGGCCAGGTAGTGTCGGCTGTTGTCCCGGCGGCGCACCCCTGCCTGCGCGTTGCCAAGCAGGAAGTTGAAGAGACGCCGCCGCACGGGGTCCAGCCGCGCCGCGATCTGCGTGCTCAGCTGCTCCCGCAGGTCGCGCTGGCGAGCCTCGGTTTCGATGGGGGTAATGTGCGCGCCCACCTTGAGATAGCCTGCCACCAGCGCGATGACCTCCTCGGGGGCCTCGCTCCAGCGCGGCAGGAGCAGTTCCGGTTCCGCCGGGCGGCGATGGCCGTGGCGCGCTAGAAACTCATCCAGCAAGTGCAGGGCCGGTTCGGCTGCCGGGGTCGCGCGGAGTGAGGCCAGCGCGGCGGGCGCGGGCTGGTCGAGCACGAGGGTGCTCAACCCCAGCACCTTGATCTGCTGGGCGAGTCGCCAGAGCATCACCCCCATCTCCGCGCTGTAGACGCCGGAGAGCCCCGTGACGAGCGTCTGCGCCTGTGCCTTGTCTCCCGCCCACCAGCCCACCACGGTTTCCAGCGGCGCGAAGCCCGCGAGCGCCTTCTGGCTGACCATCAGGTGCCACTGCGACATCTGAATTTTACGCTCCTCCCAGACTCGCTGTGCCTCCTCCCAGAGGGCCTGGTCGCTCTCCTGGCTCAGGTCGCGCTGCTGGAACGCGGCCAGCCACGCATCGACGAGCGCGAAGAGGGGCTTGGCCTCCTGGGGCAAGGCTTCGCTCTGTGGGTCGCTGCTCGGCCGCAGCGTCTGCGACATACCGCGAATCATTCCCGGCAGGCTGCGCAGGAAGCGCAGCGGGCTGAAGGTTCCGTGCGGGGGCAGGTCCGGGCGGCGGCTGCCCCACTGTGAGTCGATCATCGAGGTAGGCATTCCCATGTTGATGAAGATTTGCCGCATGGCTCCCTCGTTGGCGTAGATGCGCCCGTACAGTCGCCGCGCCATGCGCATCTCGCCGTTCTGGTTGCCCTGCTGGGCGGCCATGCGCTCCCCCCAGCGATAGAAGCCGGAAAGCGTGAGCGGGCTGACCGGGTAGGGAAGCACCTCGCCAAAGTTGGCCCGCGTCCAGAGGTCGAAGGGCTGCGCTGGCGCGCTATCCTCGGGAAACCAGTGATCGTCGCCAGGAACAGTCGCGGCTCCGGCAGCGGCCACAACGGTTACCGGGCGCGCCTGGAGAATCCAGCTCCGCTCCCCCTCGATGGCCCACTCGATATCCTGCGCCACCCCGAACAACGTCTCGATCTCCCGGCCCAGCCGCGCCAGCTCAACGGTCTGCGCGGGCGTGAGCACGGCCTTCCGGCGTTGTGCCTCTGCGACAGACTGCTCGATGGTGCCCACCGTCGCGTAGGCGGTCATGACGGCCTTCTCGCCGATGGCACTCTCCCGCACGGTGGCAGTCGCCTTGTCCAGCACGAGCGCGTCCGGCGTCACCCGCCCCAGAACCACCGATTCCCCAAGCCCCCACGCCGCGTTGATGACAATCTGATCCGTCGCGCCCGTTACGGGATGGACGGTGAAGAGCACCCCGGCTGCCTCCGCCGGAACCATCTTCTGGATCACGACCGCCAGCGCGACCTGTGCCGGGTCGATGCCCTGCCGGGCGCGGTAGGCCACCGCGCGCTCACTCCACAGGCTGGCCCAGCAGCGCCGCACCGCGCGCAGCAGGGC
>JACCSL010001026.1 GCA_013812995.1 Ardenticatenales bacterium
GGTCACGTACCTTGTAGACCCGGTGGCCGAAGCCCATTAGCCGCTCCCCGCGTCCTAACTTCTCGCGCAGGTAGGCTTCCGCCTTCCCCGCCTCGCCAATCTCAAAGACCATATCCAGTGCCGGGCCAGGCGCGCCGCCATGCAGCGGTCCCTTCAGCGCGCCCACCGCGCCGACCACGGCTGATACCATATCGGACTGCGTCGAGATAATAACACGCGCGGTAAAGGTCGAGGCGTTCAGGCCATGATCGCTCACGGTGTTCAGGTACGTTGCCACGCCTCGACTCCGCTCCTCGCTGGGCACGGTTCCCGATAGCATGTAGAGGTAGTTGGCCGCATGGTCTAACTCCGCACGCGGGGCGATGGGTGCTTCCCCATGAAGCAGCCGCCAGTACGTCGCCACAATCGTTGGGAAGCTGGCAACCAGGGTCAGCGCATCCTCTCTGGGATCTCCCACACTGCCCGAGGCAGTGCGCAGGCTGAGCGTATCCGCGCCCATACGCAGGGCATCCATTGGATCGATCCTCTGCTCGGCAGCGGCCGTCAGCAAGGACAGGGTTGCCGCCGGCAACTCGCGCCGTGCCACGAGCGAGGCCCTGAACGCCTCCAGTTGAGCCGCTGTAGGTAGCTCGTGGTTCCAGAGGAGGTAGACGCTCTCCTCGAAGCTGGCATTGAGAGCCAACGCTTCCACGGGAAAGCCCGCAATGATCAGCTCGCCTGCCTGCCCATCGACATGGCTGAGACGGGTCTGCGCCGCTACAACCCCTTCCAACCCGGAGACAAATTTCGTCGTTGATGGTTCGCTCATGGGTGCCTGCTTTCAAGTGTGGAAGCCCACCGACTTCAGAGGTGGGAGGAAACGCTCCGCTTCAGCGGCTTTAGCCCAATTACCGGGCAGGAAAAACTCGCCAACTGGCGTAGCACAGAAATTGACACGCTTCGGGCTTATCGTCCTACAAACTCCTTGAAAGTGAGGAGTATTCTTATCAAGATAATTGTACGATAATTGACGAATCGGGCGAAACCCCTATAATAGCTCCGTTGTCCAGGCAACGGCGCACAAACCCGGAGAGGTGACAGAGTGGCCGATTGTGCACGACTGGAAATCGTGTGTCGCGCAAGCGACCGAGGGTTCGAATCCCTCCCTCTCCGCCTTACAACTTTAAAAGAATATCCAGTACCGGACCTGTTGGGCTTGCGGAGTGGCTGCTTCAACCAGAGCGGTTGGGCCCTGAGCGGCGGAAGACTGTGAACGAGTCAGGACCGAGAGGTAGCAGCTATAAACGGATTCTTTCGGGTGCCTCAGGTAAACCTGGTCGAGATCAGTTGGAGCAGTCTCTCGGCAACGCACAACAAGACAAGGTACAAAGCAAGTCAAAGGGGAGCTTTAAAAGCTCCCCTTTACTTTTTGGTACAATTTTTGTTACCATATACATCAACAAGTTTGTAATCACTTTTGGCATAACTCGTTGCTCTCATGGCTGAACAGAGTTTGAGAGGGGAGCCTGCCTTACCGGTAGAGCGCCCTCGTCTCCCAAGACCGACACCCATCGCTGCCACGCCGACCCATCGTTGGCCGACTCGGCTCTTGCTCTTGTTGCTCATTGCCGGGGCGGCCTGGCTCTGGTGGGCCGAGAGCACGCGGGCGGCTCAGGTGGTGACAATCCAGGTGAATGGGCGTCTCGAACAGGTACAGAGCCGCCAGTCCACGGTGGGCCATCTCCTTCACGAGCAGGGCTATGTGCTAACCTCCCAGGACATCGTCTACCCCCCCCGTGGTGCGCCCCTGCAAGCCAATCAAGCTATTACCCTGGTGCTGGCACGGGACATCACACTTGTGGCCGATACTCACTACCAGCGCGTCCTGACACACGCCGAGCGGGTGGGAGACCTCCTGCTTCAGCAGGGTGTGAGCGTCGGGTCGGAGGATCTGCTCCTGCTCGATGGACGGCCGGTGTCGCTGGAGGATCGCCTGCCTATCCTGGCGCACCAGGGGACAAGACCGCAGGGCGAACTACTGGTGCGGCGCGCCGTGCCGCTCGTGGTCACGGACGAGGGGGAATCTCTCTCTTTCACGACCCGCGAGCGCACCCTGGGCGAGGCGCTTCTGGCGCAGAACATCTTCCTCTTCGAGGGAGACACCATCTCGCAGGAGCTAACCACGCAGGTCACCGAGGGTCTGACCGTGGAAATTGCGCGGGCGCGCCCGGTGATGGTCACCGTGGATGGCAGAACGGTGCGGACCCGCACGCGTGCTCAGAGTGTGGAGGCGCTGCTGGCGCAGCAGGGCGTCGCTGTGCGCCCCCTGGACATCGTCACGCCCACGCTCCCCAGCGCGATTCAGGATGATATGGTCGTCACCGTAACCCGCATCGATCACGAGATCATTGCCGAGCGCGAGGCTATTCCCTTCGAGACGCGTTGGGAGCCTAATCCCAATATGGAACTGGACACCCAGGCCCTCATGCAAAGCGGGGCAGAAGGGGTTTATTCCCGTGAGACGCTCATCGTCTATGTGGATGGGCAGGAGCACGAGCGCTACATGACGCGGGAGTTTGTGGAGCAGCCCGCCCGCGATCATATCTATGCCTATGGTACGCAGATCGTTTTACGCACGATTAACACCCCGGATGGGCCACGTCAGTACTGGCGCAAGATTCGGATGCTCGCAACCTCCTACACCGCCGCGACGAGCGGCAAGAGCCGCGATCATCCCGCCTATGGCATCACGAGAACGGGAATTCAGGCCGGGTTCGGCGTGGTGGCCGTGGACCCGCGCGTGGTTATGCTGCGTACCAACGTCTATGTGCCGGGCTATGGCATCGGATACACGGGGGATACCGGTGGGGCCATCAAGGGGCGGCGCATCGACCTGGGCTACGACGAGTGGAACCTGAAACTCTGGTACAACACGGTCGATGTCTATCTGCTAACC
>JACCSL010001057.1 GCA_013812995.1 Ardenticatenales bacterium
CCTGGCTACTACCGCGACCTGATCCTGGTGAGTGAAAGCGAGGGCAGCCAGCAAGCCATTGCGCTGACCGTCCATGTGAAGGCACCGCAGCGAGACATAGCTGTGTCCGTGGTCAACGACCAGGGGCAGCCCGTCGCGAATGCGACGCTGGAACTCCTGAAGCAGGAGCCCTCAGTGGTGGTCACACAGGGTGTGGTTGAGACAGTGCCAGTCCGGGTCCAGGGCCGTACCGATGCGCAGGGCATGGTGCAGTTCCCCGCTCTCGACCTTGGCAGCTATAGCTATGTGCTCGCAGCGGAAAAGCACACCTCCGCCATTGGCTCGCTCGTAGTGACCGAGGGCACAATGCGCCAGCAAGAAACGCTGACCCTGCCCGCCCAGGCCGCGCTGCGCCTCGCGCCCGAGAGCCCCGTGCTGGGCATCGCGCAGGGTGAAACGCGCTCCCTGAGCATCCAGATCAGCAACCTGGGCGCGGCCCCGCTAACGAACGTAGTCATCACACCGCCGGGCGCGCTGCCCTGGGTGTACCTGGGCACGCCGGGGGTGATTCCCGCCATCGCGCCAGGCCAAAGTATTGAATTTACCGTCTTTGCCAGCCCGGCCGATGCACTGCCACTCGGCAGCTATCAGGAGTACCTCACCGTCGCGGCGGACGGGGGCCAGAGCCGACAGGTCGCGTTGACCCTCAACGTCACCAGCCACGCCGCCCGCGATGTGCAGCTCAAGGTCACAGACCTTGATGGCGCGCCGCTGGACGCGGGCAGGGTCGTCCTCATCGATCAGGCGCTCACCACAAACACCATTGCAGGAAAGGACTACCTCCTGCACCAGCAGCATAATGCCACCGTGGACAGCAGCGGCACCGTCACCCTCAATGCCCTCGCCCCCGGCAGCTACAACTATCTCATTGCCGCCGATGGCTACTACCAGGGGGCGGGCGAACTCCTCGTCACACCCGGCGAGGCCCCCGAATCCCTCGCCGTCGCCCTGCGCCCCGATCCCTTCACCTACGAGTGGGAGGTCAAGCCCATCAACGATGTCCAATACGCCATCACCCTCAACATGACCTACGACGTCAAGAGCAAGCCCGAATTGATCATCGAGCCGCGTGACTGGGACTTCGATCCCTGCAACCCGGACGTACTCTACGATACCCTAACCGTTCACAACCCTTCCATTATCCCGGTGGAACTGACGGGCTTCACCCTCGCTGTCCCAGGCGTGGCCGTCGAGGTTGGAGCGTACCCCACCACGCTGGATGCCGAGCAGAGCATGACCGTCCCGGTCACCGCCACCCTCACGGGCGAGCCGGGCGAGGGGCGCTCGCTGATCGACTTCAACTATCAGCGCGTGCGTGATGAAAAGCAGGTCAGCTTCACCTTCACCCGGAGTGCCGTGCAAGGCCAGCTCCACCCCCACCAGGAATATATTGAACAGTACCTCATCGAGCCAGGCACCTTTGAGGCGGGCGTACGCTACCGGACGAGTGTCTACCAACCCCTTAACCTCACATGGCTCACCCTCACGTTGGACACGATAGGCTCCATCGTGTGGACCGAGCAGACCGCCATCCCCATCACCCTCACCGCAACGACGCCCGACTTTGTCACCGAGGGGCGCTACACGGACCGCGCCACCCTCGTGGTCCGGGGCGACGACGGCAGCGAGCGCGAGGGCTATGTCGATTTCGTCGTGACCAAGACCGACTCGGGTTTGTACCTGGAAAGTTCCTTCACCCTCGGCCCGATTCCCTACACCGAACAAGAAGCGACCAGCAGCGGGGGCATCTACGCTGACAAGGGAGAGTGTAACGCCGGCAACAGCGCATCCGGCGGGGACTGGAGTTGGTCGGAGCACCCCAGCGGGGGTAAGTTCATTGGCACCTACGAGGGCAACGCCTCCCCTCGCCCGCCGTTCCCCTCGACGCCACCTCTGGTTCAAAAAGAGGAGCATCAGCAGGTGCGGCTGGAGCTTCAGCAGCGCGCCCTGTTGGAAGGCGAGGACTTCCTGGCACGCCTTTCTATGAAGAATATTACCAATCAGGACATCGAGCGAGTCACCGTCTACCTGCGCGTGAAGGACAACACCGGGAAATGGAGCAGCGACAAATTTACCATCCTGCCCGACGTGGCAGCCGGTCTGGGGACGATTCCGGTAGGAGAGAGCGGTTCAGCCGAATGGCTACTGCTGCCCAACAACCTCGATTTGAGCGCTCCCGAGGACTTCACCGTTCAGGCCGTGATCGCCTATGACTGGCAGGGAAGCAGCTACCGCCTGGAAACACTGCCTGAAGCCATCACTGTTCATCCATCACCCGACCTGAAGCTGACCTACCGCCTACCGCTGCCGGAGGATACCTGCGAAATCTTCAACCTCAACCTGATCGTCACCAACCAGGGGCAGGGAGCGGCACGCAACCTGCGCCTCAACTCGGTGCAGCCGCAGATCATCCAGAACGATGCCAATGTGAAGCTCGGGTTCAACATCACCGAGACCTACATCAACCAAGTCCCGCAGGCCAACGCCCTCGACCTCAACCTGGGCG
>JACCSL010000021.1 GCA_013812995.1 Ardenticatenales bacterium
GGCGGCGATACGTGATACGAGTGACCTGTACCTTGCCATAGCAGCCATAGACGGCGCGCGAGCAGATATTAGCCGCGCCGTTGGCGTCGCGATGGAGCAGCACGCGACACTTGGGATTGCGGCAGCGATAGAGCCGCCCGCGCGGGGGGCTGTTTGCCACATGCTCACAGACGGAACAGGTCCGGGTCGAGTAGTCTTCTGGGATGGATTCGACGGCAATCCCCACCTGTTGCGCTTTATAGGTGAGGTACTGCTCGAACTTGCCATGTGACCACTGCGAAATCTTCTGGTTGGATTTACGACCGAGGTTGACGCCATCCTGGATGTCGCGCACATCGCCCACCGCCAGGGTGCGAATGTCATGCTCCTCGGCAAAGCTCACTGCCTGGCGACTCGCTTTATGCAAGATGTCGCGTTGGCGACGGCGGGAGCGGGCGCGCGCTTTATTCTTCTGGCGCTGGAGCTTCTTCCAGCGTTTGGAGCCTTTTTGCTTGGTGGCTTGTTTGGCCGAGAGATGGCCGAGACGTTTGTTGAGCTGTCGTTTCTCAGAGCGCAAGCCGCGCCCATTGATGACCAGTGTCTCGCCACTCTCTGCCGTGAGGGCGGCGATGTGGACTTCGCCCAGGTCCAGACCCGCCCCCTGTCCCTCGGTGCGTAGGGGCAGCGGTTCGCGTCCGGTATCTATCGTGAGGGCCAGTTCATAATGGTTGGCTCGCCAGCAGAGCGCCACTTGGCGAATGTCCGCGTCGTGGTAGGCGTCCGGCAGGCGCAGCAGGAGCGGCGCGGCACTCTTGCCATTGGAGAGGCGCAACGACCCGTCAGCTTGCCACTGGAGGGCGGGACTTTTCCACACCAGCGTTTGGAAGGAGGGGGTGTGGTAGGGGTACTGGGTGGTGATCTGGCCCGTTTCAGCCAGTTCCTGCTGGCGCAGGCGGGTGGCGGTCTTGAGATTGGTTTCCAGTTGTTGGGCCAGAGCCTGAATGGATTGCGAGTGGAGCGCGTAGCCCTGCGCTGTGCCGAAGAGCTCCAACTCGCGCACGGAGGGCCACGCGTGCTGGGCACGCGCAGTGCGGTGGAAGGTGACGAGATCAGACCAGCAACGCCCGGCCGCGCGCCGCAGCCGCTCGCCGTGCGCGACCTGCTCCGGCGTCAAGCGCAGGTGGATCAGTTGGACGGTACAAAGGGTACTACTCTTGCGGTAAGCCATGTCTCTCGCAGGGGTTTTCCCTGCTCCTCTTACAAGGGCTTCACTTCGTTTTCAGAATCTTTGTTCCCCATTGTAGCACGATTCATCCCAGGGATAAATCCAACTGGGCTTTCTCGTGCTGACGTCTGTAAATGGAAAAAAGGTCTTTTAGCAACGTGTACACTATTCATGAGCGTATCTCCTGATGTTGCGTGGGACGACTCGAAAATTTCAACCTACCGCTACATCCTCAAGTATATCGCCCCCAAAGTAAACTTGCAATCCCTCTGCACTTCTTGACAAGTGCGGCGATAGCCACCTACCCCCACACATACTCGTAGCACACCAGCTTGAGATCGTCGCGGGAGAGGCGCACCCGACCTTTTTCCGCCGCTGGCTCCGCTGCGGGCGCGCCCTGGCTCTGGCGGAGGGCGCGCGTGGTCTCTACCAGGGGCGTGGCGTCGTTCGAGGCGCTGTACTCTTGCAGCGCCTTGCGTAGCTGCTGCACTGCCGCGCCAACCAGGGGCTGCTTCAGGAATTTGCGCAGCTCGCGCAGCTCGGCGCGGTCGAAGGCGGGATTGTTGAGATGGCTCTGCAAGAGCTGCGACACGAGCGTTTGCTCCTCCGCCACGGGCTTGTTGACCAGCGTGGCTACCTCCTGCTGTTCGATCTCACCCAGGATATTGGCAATGATTTTTTCCTGAATCTCGAAGACATCGACCTCGTGGTAGGGCGGCGGAAAGCGCGGTGTTTCCGGGCCACAGGCGATGATCTGCATGATCTGGTAGCGATTGTCGATGATCTTGTGTGTCCCCAGGTCATAGTAGCGCCAAAAGTGTGCCTGCCTGCCCCTGCGCGGCGCGCTGAAGTAGAAGAACATGCCGCGCGCCTGCTGGCGCTCCAGCCCCGAATGAATTCCATCGTCCAGGTCGGTGAGCCAGCGCTGCGCCGTGCTGCTCAACGCCTTCTGGAGTTCCGCCAGCAAGACCTCGCTGCTCGCCAGTTCGAGAAACGATTCCTGCTCCTCGATCACCGTGCTGTCTTCTGCGGCGATTCGCTTGAGCGTGTTGAAGTCGCGCGGTGTGACGACCTCGCCCAGCACGCTGGCGTCCAGAAAGCCGCTCTGGTTGATTACATCGATCTTCGCTGTCAGGCTGCGTACCAGGCCAAGCAGTGCCTCCAGTGCCCGCTCAGGGAACATGTTGTAGACGCCCAGTTCCGCAAAGTCGGAGCCCAGTCGGTCGATGCGGCCCGCGCGTTGCACCATGCGCGTGGGGTTCCAGTGCAGGTCGTAGTTGA
>JACCSL010000023.1 GCA_013812995.1 Ardenticatenales bacterium
AGGGGGTGGTGCAGGGCAGTGCCGGAGCGTACTGCACCCTGCGCCTGGGGAATGGGCAGCGGCTCCACCTGGCCTGCGCGCGCATTCACCGCCTCTTCCCCGTGGGAGACTGAGAGAACGCCGAGTCGAGCCCGGTCGCACCAGAAAAAAAGAGGTGCCCCTTGTGGGGGACTGGGAGATAGACCATCAGGCAGGGATGGGTAGCGGAATCTCTTCCTCGTGCAGCCAGGCCAGCATAAGCCGACCATAGGTGGGCTCCGGCGCGGGCATCGCTGCTTTGGCGCGCAGTCGCTGGACAAAGGTGACCGTCACCTTGCGCGTCAGGCGTAGCTGTCCCTGCGCGTCGCGCCAGTGCTCCTCGTGGTAGCGGCCCCGCACCTTCACGAAGTCGCCCTTGCGCAGCCCCCGGGCATACTGTTCGCCCAACTGGCCCCAGGCGACCACGCGATACCACACGCGCTCGCTGCCCTCGGTGACGGCCACCGGGAATTCGACGACGGTTTTGCCACCAGCGGTCTGCGTGAGGAGCGCGTTCGCGCCCAGGTTGCCGATGAGGGTCTTGCGGTCAGAGGTTGCTTGATGTGCCATGAGAGAGTCCTTTCTGGAAGGGGAAGGTTAAAAAACATTCACCCCGCCCCTGCCCGTCAGGGCAGGTCCCTACACCCTACTTCCTACCAGCCCCTCTCACCTGCTCAGATGGGTGCCACCACAAAAAAAGCAGGTCCCCCATGGAGGACCCGCTTCTCTCATGCTACCGGGCTGAGAACAGCATGCACATTGCCATCGTCCGCGGCGGCCCAGGCAATGCGCCAGCAGGGAGCCTCGGCCACGCGCCGCTCGTGCCCCTTCTGCACGTAACCGAAGAGGTTGCCCCGCTCGGTGCGCATGACCAGCCGCTCCTCCAGGCCCTCGCAGACAAGCCCCATCCCGATAAAAGGACCGTCTACCAGGCGCTCGATGGCGGCCTTGGCCGCGTCACGTTTAGAGACTGGAATGAGCCCCATCCTGGTGGGTAGCTCCGGCTCCCGCACGCGCAGGAGGTTCGCCCAGGTCCCGTTGAGCGTCACCGGTACGCCGGGGGTTACCTCCGCCAGGGACGCGCCCACGACAAGTCCGCCCCCGCTCCAGCGCGGCACGCCGAGAAGCCCAATGCCGCGCAACGCCTGGATGAACGCGTGGGCGATGCCAGGCGTGCGTTCTCCGCTAGGCGATTTCGCGCCAAGCTGCCAGATCACGTTATCCGAGAACTCGCCGTCAGGATCGTGCTTGCCCAGCGTGTAGCAGCAGGCCGCTGCCGCGAGCAGAATTTGTGCGCGTTCTCCCTCCTCGTATCCAGCCAGGAACGTCTCGCAGGCTACACGCGCCTCGTCTTGAGTTCCTCCCTCACGCAGGCAATCGGCATAGCACTGGCGTAGCCATCGCCCCGCCTGCTTCCAGGCGGGGTCGAGGCACAGGAAGAACTCGGCAGGCGGCATGGCATGAGCAGCCAGCGCCTCGACCTCGCCCTCATACCAGGCACAGTGGGCGTCCACCGCCGCCAGCAGTTCGTCCAGCCAGTGGTCGGTGCTCACCACTACCTGGGAACGTACCTCGCGTGGCAACATGGGCAGCAGTCGGTCCAGAAGCGCCTCGGGCACAGGCTTGCCCTGCGCCACGATGGCAAGTGCGGCCTCGGCCACCCACGCCTTCACCGGGCTGAGGTCAATGAACCGCTTCACCGCCCCATCAATGATGGTCTCAAGCGTGGCGGGCAGCCTGCGCGGCAATCGTCCATAGAGCGCCTTGGTCAGCATGAGCAGATTGCAGTGTGCCCCCAACGTGCCTCGGTTGGCCATCGCGAGCCGGATGGTTTGCTTCATCGCTGCCACGCTGTAGGCGGGGGCCTCGTAAGGCATGGGGGCCTCCTTCAGGGTCAGGTACTCGTAGTCTACCGTGTCTACCCGTGGCGGGAGCTTGCGACTGTCCATCCTGGGCCAGGTCAGCACCTCGCCCCCGGCGCAACGCCAGCGGATCTCGTGGCTGTGCTCGGTCGGACGCAGCAGAGCGTACTCGCCCAGCTGGTTTGGGCTACGCCAGATGAGCACCTGGCGCGTGTCGTCGTGGTCGGTGAAGGGTAGCACCCACAGCGCGTCGTCCCCGTCACAGCCTCCCAATAGCTCCACCAGAGACTCTAGCCAGTCCTCGTCATTCACCCAGGCGGTGGCATAACGTCGGTCCAGCTCGATGTACCCGCGCGGCACCTCACGCTCCCCCACCACGGCGGGCATGATGTAGTAGCGCCCTCCCGGCCCTGGGAAGCGCAGTTTCTCCTGCACCTTACCCGTCAGCCGCCGGATATGCTCGCGACCTACCTCGCGCGTGATGCTGGCGAAGTGACGCAGATCGCCGCCGCTCACAAGGTACTCGGCCATCGTCCAGCCGGAGAGCTTCGCCAGCCGCGCCTCATCACACACCAGACGGGAATACACGCGACCAGCGCGCCCCGTCTCCAGCGCCTCCAGGAAGAGCTCGCTTTCCATCTCGACCCACGCCATGAGCTGCGCTGGCTCCAGGAACGGGTGCAGGTTGATGAGACTCTGCGGGTCGAAGCGCATCCCGTCCTTGGCGTGGCGCGCTGTCGCCAGCCCCACGAAGATGCTCGCTGTCTGACACAGCTCGGGCTTGGCCGACCCTGCCGGGAAGAGAAAATCTGCG
The DNA here is from genome assembly GCA_013812995.1 of Ardenticatenales bacterium. Classification (GTDB taxonomy): domain Bacteria; phylum Chloroflexota; class Anaerolineae; order Ardenticatenales; family Ardenticatenaceae; genus JACCSL01. The sequence continues at coordinate 2,695 of JACCSL010000023.1, forward strand.
TCGCCGGGCAGCGTGTCGAAGACAACCACATCTCCCTTCTCCTCGCCATGCTCGTGAGCAACGGTGATCTCCCAGCGCCGGGTGGCGCGGAGCTCTGCCTCGTACGTGCGCCGCTTCTCCTCCGGCAGGTCTGCGAGCGTCGGCAGTAGCAACTCACGCAGGAAGCGGCGGCTCACGCAGCCGCAGCCATCCCAGAGCTTGGTGTCCCAGTCCGGGCGATGGACGATCCGTATCTCATCCGCCGCGAAGAAGCTCCATATTTTGTAAGGATGAAAGAGACGACTCATGCGCTTGGATAGCAGATACCCACCCTTCTGCATGGAGAGATCAAGCCCCCAGTGACGTAGATACGCCTCGGTCGTCATCCCCGCCACGTAGAGATCCACCACCTTCTCGTCTTTGACGAGGCGGAGTGTGGGTTGGTGTCCTGTTTTCTTCAGCCGGGCCTGCTCCTTCTTCCACAACTCGAAGGGAATGTTACGAATCTCCCATGCCCAGTCGGTGGGCAGATAGGGATACTCCATGCCCGGCAGCACGTCCGTGTTGCAGATCACCTCTACCATCAGTGCCGACTGTGTTCCTCGCTTGCCCATGGGTAGTCTCCTTGTGAATGGATGGATGC
>JACCSL010000026.1 GCA_013812995.1 Ardenticatenales bacterium
CCGTTCCCGACACGGCCCATGCTGAAGTCATCAACACGCAGGCAGCCTGGAGCCAGGGTCTGACCGGAAGTGGGGTGACGGTTGCGGTGCTTGATACGGGTATCGACAGCAAGTTTGCTGGTGGGCAGTTAGATGCCTTCGGCAATCGCGTGCTGGCTGAAGTCAACTTTGCGCCGGGCAACGGCGACATGAATGGTCATGGCACCCACGTTGCAGGCATCATTGCCAGCGACCTGTGCCAGGGCGCGGACATCAGTGCAACGCGTTGTGCCAATGGAACGCAGGGTGTTGCCCCTGGTGCCAATCTGGTCTCGGTTCGGGTGCTGGATCAAGAGGGTCGGGGTACCTACGGTTCTGTGATGAGCGGCATCGAGTGGGCCATCGCCCACAAGGATATGTACAACATTCGCGTGCTGAACCTCAGCCTTGCCGCTCAGCCCATCTCCCCCTACTGGGCCGATCCGCTGAACCAGGCCGTAATGCGCGCATGGGAAGCAGGTATTCTGGTGGTCGCCGCGGCGGGCAACAGTGGGCCGGGTGCAGGGAGCATCACGGTTCCCGGCAACGTCCCCTACGTTCTCACCGTTGGAATGTTCACCGACAATTACACACCGGATGACTGGGCGGATGACTATGTTGCCCCTGTCTCTGGCACCGGCCCGACCTGGGATGGCTTCCTGAAGCCCGACGTGGTTGCTCCTGGTGGACATGTCACCTCCTTGATGCCCCAGCCAACCTACCTGTCCCGCACCCGCCCAGACAGCAACACGGGACGATTCTTTCACACCATCAGCGGAACCTCGCAGGCTACGGGTGTGGTCAGTGGTATGGCAGCCCTCCTGCTTCAAGAAGAGCCTGGGCTGACCAACGAGCAGTTGAAGACGCGCATTCGCTCGACGGCCCTCACCGCGTATGACACGTCAGGTGAGCCTCTCTCGATTGTGATGCAAGGCGTGGGACGTGTCTCCGTTCCTCATGCACTCGCCAGCAACACGCTGGAAAATGCGAATGGCGGCATGGACATTCATGGTGACCTGACGACTGACACCCACTACCAAGGTTACTTCCGCTACGATGCAGAGCGTGGGGTTTACCTGGTGGGCGAGGATGGTTCTATTGTCCTGGTCGGTGGTCCGGCAGTGTGGAGCGGCGGTCCGGCGGTGTGGAGCGGCGGTCCGGCGGTGTGGAGCGGCGGTCCGGCAGTGTGGAGCGGCGGTCCCTCAGTGTGGAGCGGTGGCCCGGCGGTCTGGAGTGGTAGCGAGCCGGTTGATGGCAGCGCGGAAAGCAGCGGCCCGGCAGTGTGGAGTGGTGCTCCGGCAGTGTGGAGTGGCGGCCCCTCCGTGTGGGCAGGCGGTCCTGGTGTCTGGTCCGGTGGCCCTGGCGTCTGGAGTGGCGGCCCCTCCGTGTGGGCAGGCGGTCCTGGTGTCTGGTCCGGTGGTCCTTCGGTCTGGGCAGGCGGTCCTTCCATCTGGGCGGGTGGTCCCTCGGTCTGGGTCGGTGGCCCTTCCATCTGGATCGGATTCAGCGACGGACAATACTAAACGTTGATACTTAATATAGAAAGGCCACCCACAAGGGTGGCCTTTTTTTGTGTGACGACTCAGCTCGACTTTATCCATTTGGAAGAGGAGGGTGGCGTGAGTAGGGTAGGAGAGTAGAAAGTAACTACCCTCCAAGGAAAACTCATGCTGCGCCTCCCGCAAGCCATCCAGCCCATCGTCCAACAATTTGCGAGTCTGTTCAGCCAAGGGGTGTGGGAACGGGCAGAGACCCTCCTGGTGGGGGCGATCCTGGCCCCTGGCAAGCGCACGGTCACCTCGGTCTTGCGGGTGATGGGGTTGAGTCAGGAAGAGCATTTTCAGAACTACCATCGCGTGCTCAATCGAGCGCGCTGGTCAAGTTTGCAGGTGGCCCAGGTGCTGGTGCTATTGCTAATCAAGACGTTCACCGATCCCAGTGAGCCGTTGGTGGTCGGGATGGATGACACCATCGAACGGCGGCGCGGCGCAGAAATTGAAGCGCTGGGCATCTATCGCGACCCGGTGCGCTCCAGCAAATCGCATTTTGTGAAGGCCAGCGGGCTACGCTGGATTACCCTGATGCTGTTGGTGCCGATACCGTGGGCCAAGCGCATCTGGGCATTGCCGTTTCTGAGCGCGCTGGCTCCCTCCAAACGCTATTACCAGCAACAAGGACGCGCCCATAAAACGCTGATTGATTGGGCGAGGCAGTTGTTGCTCCAACTGCGCCGCTGGTTGCCAGAACGGGAGATCATCGTGGTGGCCGATAGCAGTTACGCGGCCCTGGACTTGTTGGCGAAGTGCGCCGCTCTGTCCAAGCCGCTTACGATGATAACTCGCTTGCGCTTGGATGCGGCGCTCTATGATCCGGCTTCGCCACGCTTACCCTCCACTGTGGGGCGACCCCGCCTGAAGGGCCAACGACAAGCGACCTTGGCCCACCGACTGGCCGACCCGGAAACAGAATGGGAGCGCCTGGTGGTTCCCTGGTATGGGGGCGACGAACGCCCGGTGGAGGTGGCAACGGGCACCGCCGTCTGGTATCATGCGGGCAAAACACCCGTACCAATTCGTTGGGTGCTGATTCGTGACCCGTGGGGCATCTTCGCGTCCCAGGCCCTGCTCAGTACCGATCTGGCGCTCACGCCCGCCCAGATCATGACCTTTTTTGTGCAGCGCTGGTGTGTGGAGGTCACGTTCCAAGAGAGTCGCGCTCATCTGGGCATCGAAACGCAACGCCAGTGGTCCAACCTGGCGATTGCCCGCACCACCCCGGCTTTGTTGGGTTTGTTTTCCCTTGTGACGCTGTTCGCTCACGCCTTGCTCGACGGTCAGGACTTGCCGCCTCGGCAGGCCGCTTGGTATGACAAGCCGCTTGCGACCTTTTCCGATACCCTGGCCTTTGTCCGCTATCAACTTTGGCCGGTTCCCCTTTTTTCCATGTCTATGCCCAGACCCGACATTCACAATATTCCCAGGGCCTTTGTCGCCCACCTCGCTGAGGTTCTTGCTTTCGCCGCTTAACGATGGATAAAGTCGAGCTCAGCCGATAATACTAAAGAGCTTAGAGCTGATACTGGGCGGGGGCAATGTGTTCACCTGAGCGACTCTCTGCCAGCGTATCAGCGCCTGGCCCTGCTCATTGGTGACATCCTGACCCATCTGCCGGAGAATCAGGATTCGTTCGACATCCGAGAGAAGGTAAAGAAAAGGCTCTCGCTGTTGATCGATTTTGGCTAGGCTCTTATCAATCGCTTCCAGGGCCTCCACCAAGCGCTCATGATGGCGGGCCAACATGGCCTCCAGCCGCAAGATGTCTCCTTCATGGTCCGGGCCATCGGGGTGATTCTTGAGCGTTTGAATCCATTCGGGGGCTTGGTTGATCTTGTCGCCGGGAAAAGTAGAAAGACGTGCCTCTGCCTTCCGCATGGCGCTCTGAAAGACAAAGTATTCCGCCCCAATGGCCTGACATAGCGCCTCGCTCGCCGTAAGCGTCTTGATTCCCTGAGCGGTCTGCCCCTGATTCACTTCTGCCCAGCCTCTTGCGAAGAGCGCGCAGCCCTCAAGGTACTTCTGACCAATCTCCCGGGCGATATCCAGACAACGCCCCACATAGGTATAGCTTTCGTCGAAGCGTCCCAGCGTTTGATAG
>JACCSL010000048.1 GCA_013812995.1 Ardenticatenales bacterium
ATTCTAGGGGGTGAATCCGGTTGGCCGTGACCAACTTTTCGCCCTACGCTTGGGCGTAGTGCGCAGGCACTGAGAGCGCGAGGGTGTAGAAAATGTGCTCTCCGGGTTCCAGGTGAGCGACGGCTTGGGTGAGGGTAAGCAGCGGATCAAAGTGCTTGAGGTCACCCACCCCCTTGATGGGCCACACGAACTCGCCCGCTTGGCGAAACGAGAGCGTGTAGCGGGAGAAGGGGTACGTATGGTCGGGGGCAGTCAGAATCTCAGCGGTGACGGCAGCGTCAGGATAGTAGGCATGAATCGCGTCAATGACTGCGACTTCGGGCACCCCTGCGCGCCAGTCAATCACCTGCCAGGCGATGCGGTTGGGCTCCGCTACAATGCGCAGCACTGCTTGGGGCACCATTTTGACTAAGTGCTCAACGAAACGCCAGGCCATATCGGGCTGCCACTCGGTCTGGCGCGGCAGGGCGATGGTGTAGCAGCGCGGGGTGTCGAGGAAATCCGTTTCCGCGAGGCGCTCTGTGGCAGAGGGCGCGTGGCTCACATATTCGAGCCCAAACAGCAGCACACCCAAGAGCGTCAAGAAGCCAAAAACAGCGGTTCCTCGTGGACTGTCAATGTCGAGCGCTGTCAGCAGCCCACAGCCTGCAAAGAGCAGCAGCAGGATCGGAACAGCGTAGGAGGGAGCGCGGTACGAGGCACTCGGCTCGACGGTGCCAGGCAGGCGCACCGCACCCCGATCCCAGTTCACGATGGAGACCGTCACCACCGCCGCCGTTTTGAAGAGGAAGACGAACACGCCGCTCAGGCAACTGAAGAGGGTGAAAGCGATGGCGAGGGCACAACCCAGGTTCGGCATCCCGTCTGCTCCTTCGGGGAAGTCTCAGCGTTGATCCGGTGCCTGTTATCCTAATTTTGAAGGAGCATTCTTCCAAAAAGAGGCTTGTGAATCATCAGGTTATCACAGCACAATTAGGAAGATATTCCCTGAGCTTAGCCAAACCTTGTGTGCTTACATTGGTTCTCCAAAGGTTCAGAACTCTCAAACTTGATAATGACCTCAGGTACTTTAGTCCTTCATCACTGACAGGAGTAGAACTAAGGTCTAAATACTGCAACTGAGAGCACTCAGACACAAATTGCAAGCCTGGATTACCGACTAATGTTTCTGACAAATTAAGATTTACCAATCGCGTCAGGTTCGCAAGATAGGCTATGCCTTGGCCTTCTATAGCAGCGCCAGGGAGTTGCAGGTGCTGAAGATTGGTTAGTTGCCCAATATAGGCAAGCCCCACATCGCTAATAAGCCCATCTGATAGATAAAGTTCCTGAAGTTGTGGTAAACCTACTAGGTACATCAGATCAGGATCTTGAATCTCTCCCCAAATAAGTAAATTATTGAGTCCTGATAATATCTGTAGATGTAGCAAATTTGAGCCCAAGAGTGTACTTCCACCTATTTCAAGATGGTGAAGCTCAGCTAGTCCCTCTAAGAAAGACAAACCTTCTCCTATAATCGGTGCGCCGCCAATATAAAGTTTGCGAAGCTCCTTTAATCCACTTAGATATTGCAGGCCTTCATCGCTAACTTGTGTAACAGACAGATCAAGTTCTTGAAGTCGGGTCAGACTGGATAAATAGGCTAACCCACCATCACTCACCTGGGTCCCTCTGAGGTTTAGACTACGCAATTGAGGTAGCTGCCCTAACGATTTCAGACCTGCATTGCTCACATAAGTACATTCTAAGTCTAACGCCTGTAAAAGAACCAGCCCTGTTAGGTGAGAGATACCTACATCACTCACCAATGAGCCACCCAGGTCCAGCTCTTGCAATCTTGCAAGCTGCCCAATTTCAACAAGGCTTCCGTCAGGGATTGGGAGCCCTTCAAGTATAAGCTTTTCCAGGCTATTTGCAGTTCGCAAGTGTTCTATCTCAGAACCTATCTCAGAACTGCTGTGGGTCAGGTCCAGACTGCGCAGATATGGGATAGTTGCCAAAGCTCGTAGCCCTGACTCACGAACGCGTGTGTCAGCTAGTGAAATATCCTCCAAACTAGAGTGACCACGCAAACCTACGAGCTCTGCATCCTCGAGAGTGAAGATGCGTTCAAGTTCAAGGCGGCGTAGAGAGACCAGTTTTTGAAGATAATTCAAGCCTGCGCCGGTAATTTGAGTTCCAGAAAGCACTATTTCTTCTAACG
>JACCSL010000054.1 GCA_013812995.1 Ardenticatenales bacterium
GAATGGGCACCCGCATGAAAAGCAAATTGCCCAAAGTGCTGCATCCCGTTGCGGGGCGGCCCATGATTCTGGAGGTTCTGGCGACGGCCCGCCCCCTGGAACCGAACCGCTGCGTGATCGTGGTGGGTCACGGGGCCGAGGCGGTGCAGGAGGTGATTGGGCGGGATGTCTCTTTTGCGCTGCAATTGTCCCCGCTTGGCACCGGCCATGCTGTGATGCAGGCGCGGGATACCCTTCGTGACAGTAGCGCCGATACGCTGCTCGTTCTCTTTGGCGATACCCCGCTCATCCAGCCCGCGACCTTGCAGCGGGCGCTGGCCCATCACCAGGCGCGCGGCGCGGCGGTCACGCTGCTCTCCTTCCTGGCCGAAGACCCGACCGGGTACGGGCGCATCGTGCGGGACGAGGCGGGCATCGTGCAGGGCATCGTCGAGCACAAGGATGCCAGCGCCGCGCAGCGCGCCATCCGCGAGTCGAACGGCGGCATCATGTTTTTCGAGGCTCCCTGGCTATGGGAGAATCTCGACCGGCTGACCGTCTCGCCGCAGGGGGAATATTACCTGACCGATATGGTCGCGATGGCTGTCTCTCAGGGGCGGCTCGTTGAGGGTATGATCGTGGACGAGCGCGAGGTGATGGGCATCAACAATCGGCTCCAGCTGGCGGAGGCGAGCCAGATTTTATGGGAGCGCCGCCGTCGCCACTGGCTGCTGGAGGGCGTGACCCTTGTGGACCCCAACAGCGTCTGGATAGATGCAGAGGTCACCCTGGGCGCGGACACCGTTATACACCCCAACGTCGTCCTGCGCGGCAGAACGACGGTTGGCCCGAACTGCGAGATCGGCCCCCATTGCCTGCTGGACGAGGCAACGGTGGCGGAGGGGTGTCGCGTCATCCAGTCACAGATTATAAGCAGCTCGCTTGAAGCGGGTGCTTCTGTCGGTCCCTTCGCCGTTGTGTGCAAGGGCCATTAACTTTCGAGGATAAGGAGCTTCTTTTGGACGTTGACAGTATATGGGCAGCACTCTTCATTATGGCGGGGGCGCTGCTCCTCATCATCGCATTGGCGGCAGCCGAGGCTGCCCTCTCAACCATCAGTCGCACACGATTACGAATGTTGAGCACGCAGGGGAAGAAAGGCGCGGAGATTGCCCTTCGCCTGATCGACGATATGGCAAAGCTGCGCACCGCACTCTCTCTACTCAACATGCTGCTGGCGGCGGTGCTTACCGCCGCTGCCCTGATCGTGTCGGCCTACCCGGGCGGGAATGCGATAACCACGGTGGTAGCCATATTGCTCGCCGCCCTGCTCCTTCAAAGCATGGGCGCAGCGGCAGGAACGCGCTGGTATCACTACGTTGCGCCAGGGCTGGCCCCGATGACACACATGATGGTCCTGATGATCTTTCCTCTACACAGGCTCCTCACCGGGCTGAATCGGCGGCTGTCAGGCACGCCAGAGTTGGAGGGCGAGGAGGCCCTGCGCCTGGGCGAGGAGGAACTTCGCGCGCTGGCAACGGTGGTGGGAGAGGGAGATGATATTGCCGAGGAGGGGCGGGAGATGATTTACAGCATCGTCACCCTGTCCCAGACCACGGTGCGCGAGGTCATGGTGCCGCGCCTCGACATTGTGGCGCTCCGCAGCGATGTCTCAATGCTGGGGGCGCTGGATAGCATCATTCGCGTCGGCCACTCGCGGATTCCTGTCTACGCGGATAACATCGACAATATCATCGGCATCCTCTACGCCAAGGATCTGCTCGCCTACCTTCGCGATGGCCGCACCGATGTCCCCATCCGCGATCTGCTGCGCCCGGCCATCTTTGTACCAACCAGTAAGATGGCGGACGAGTTGTTGCAGGATCTTCAGGGGGGTCGGGTGCATCTGGCGATTGTCTTTGATGAGTATGGGGGCACGGCCGGGCTGGTCACCATTGAGGATATTCTGGAGGAGATCGTCGGCGAGATTCAAGACGAGTATGATGCCGAAGAGGAAGCCCTGGTCGTCGTGAGCCCCTACGAGGCAATGGTGAGCGGGCGGCTGGACATCGACGACCTGAATCACGAGATGGATATCGAGTTGCCGACGGATGAGAATGACACGGTGGGCGGGCTCATCTACTCGGCTCTGGGGCGCGTGCCCCTGGTGGGGGATGAGGTGCGCATGGAGGAAGCGGGCGCGACCTTCCGCGTTGTGGGCATGGTCGGGCGGCGGATTGCCAATGTGCGCGTCCTGGTGGACCACGTTGAGCCGGCATCCAGCGGGGGCGGCCCGCTGGCGACGGAGGAGCTGGAGCAGGGTGCAAAAGGTCAGGGAAGTGAGTCGGAGGTGGGCCTGTCACGCCTCCTCTTCCGGCTGGATCGTTAAGTAGATCAACCACTACACGGAGCAATTATATGACAGAAAAACTCCACGCCGTCGCACTGGCTGCGCGTAACAGAGCCTATGCCCCCTACAGCAATTTTTATGTGGGTGCCGCCGTCGAGATGGAAGACGGTACGATTTTCGGGGGCTGCAACGTTGAAAACATCGCCTACCCGCAATCCATCTGTGCGGAACGCACGGCCATCGTCAACGCGGTCAGCGCGGGCCATCGTCGTCTGCGCCGGGTCTACGTCATCGCGGAGCCTGCCGCTGCCCCGTGCGGCGGCTGTCGCTCCGTCATTGCCGAGTTCAGCACCGCCGATACAGAGGTCATCATGGCCAACCCGGAGGGCCAGTCGTACCGCATGACGCTGGGGGCTCTGCTCCCCCATGCCTTCGAGCGGCACGAAACCGTCCCCGTGGTCCAGGAGAGCGGCCCCCCGCCGGAGAGATAAATCTCAAACCCGTTTTGATTGAAAGTAGGTTGCATCATGTTACCCTTTCGTGATCAGCCAGGTACCACACCGGAGGAAACTGCCCAGCCAGACCCATTACCCCAAAACAGTGATCGTCTCATCCTGATTGTGGATGATGACCCCTTAATCTTACTGACGATTCAGGAGATACTAAAGCGGGAAGGCTATGGAG
>JACCSL010000057.1 GCA_013812995.1 Ardenticatenales bacterium
ATGTAGACACGTTGCCCTTCCGGCGGCCACCCAACAAAGCGCGGCTGATGCTCCTGCGCTACCAGCGGCCTGACTGCGATCAGAACTGGATTTTCCTCTATGACCCGGAACAGGGCACGATTCAACAGTGGTTGATGGAGTCGGAGTATGCCAGGTCGCACGGCGGTGTGGTCGGGGTCTGGGATCCGCTTGAGGAAACGGTGATCCTCGTCCATTCGAGCGAGGTAGGAGATCCTTCCTATACCCGCTTGAGGGAGGAGCCACGCCTTTTGGTGCCCAGAAGCGGCGCGGTGTTCGACGAGGCCGTCTACCACTGGCTTTTTATTACCCGAGAGGGTCAATGGGTTCTGCCCCTGTGGCCCACGCCGCCCACTTCCCCTGACACTATTCGCCGACCTCCTACGCTTGTCCTGCTGGACCCCCTTACACAGCAGCAAGTAGCCTCCATGCCGCTGGCGGCAACAGGGGATTACTCTATTTTCTTGACGGGTGGGGAAGAGATTTTCTACATGCTGTGGCCGATGAATCCCGAGCGGGACGCGCCAGCAATTGGGAGAGTTGACTGGGAGCAGGGCGAGGCCCAGGTACTCCTCCAAGGTGACCTTGGACAGTCGTTGATGCTCGTTGGAACCAGCCCCGATGAGACGCAGCTCCTGGTGCTGGTGAGTAGGAGGGAGGAAGGTGGGACTTCTACCGCAACGCGCTTGCTCAAGCTCAACCTGACCCAGCCGGAAGCGTCGATGAGTCTGGACATCCCGGAAGGCACACTCGGCTTCAACGCTGCTGCCTGCGCGGACGGAACTGTGCTATACCAGGTAATGCAAAGCAACATCGCAGGGGAACTCCACCGCTGGCTCCCCGATGGCTCGACGGAGTTGATTATACCGACGACCCGTTCGTGGTTACCCCGGGCGTGTTGGTGACCCATCAAACCAAGGAGGAATTATGGAAATTATTCTCGTCGCGAGGGATGTACCCCTGGCCCGAGCTTGGGGAAAATTTTGCGGGGATTTGGAGGGAGTCAGCGTCCATCTCGGCTCCATTCTGGAAGTGCGCTGCGATGCGGTGGTCAGCCCCGCCAATAGCTTTGGCTTCATGGATGGCGGCATTGACCTGCTCAACAGCAACTTCTTTGGCTGGCACGTTCAGGAGCGACTGCAAACGCTCATCAAGGAGCGCCATCACGGGGAACTGCTCGTTGGCACTGCCGAGATCGTGGAGACGGACAATGCCATGATTCCCTACCTCATCGCCGCCCCGACGATGCGCGTTCCAATGATTCTCCGCGATAGCGTGAACCCCTACCTCGCCGCCCGCGCCGCCATTCTCCTGGCAAAGCATGGCAAGGCGAAGATTGAGCGCCTTGCCTTTCCGGGCCTGGGCACCGGGGTTGGCCGCGTCCCGCCAGAGATTTGCGCTCAGCAGATGCGCGCTGCTATCGAGGAGGTGCTGCTCAACCCCGCACCCTTCCCCGCCAGTTGGTGGGAGGCCGCCCAGCGCCACCAGCGCCTCTACGGCGATCACCCGCGCGACCTCCAGTTTGATGGCTAGAGGATGCGGAGTTGCTTGATAGCGCGACTCACGGGTATGGTGTGGCATGAAAAACAATCATGGCAGAGTTGAGAGGAGCGGCTTGACGCCTCGGTATCGTTACCCTAGCATTCCCCATCTTCCCTGGTCTCCTGGCTCGCAGCCGGACGATCTTTTTCTGGATGAAACCTTCTTTGCCGGGAAAGAAGTCATCGTCACGGAGAAGATGGACGGCGAGAACACCACGATGTCCCGCGACTACCTGCACGCTCGTTCCCCAGATGGCCGCCATCATCCCTCGCGCGACTGGGTGAAGGCGCTGTGGGGGCAGCGGCGGCACGAGTTCCCCGAGGGGTGGCGTATCTGCGGCGAGAACCTCTATGCCCTCCACTCCATCTTTTATGAGACGTTGCCCACCTACTTCTTTGTCTTTTCCATCTGGGACGAGACGAACCGGGCGCTCGCCTGGGATGAAACGGTCACCTGGGCCTCGCTGCTAGGGTTGCACACCGTTCCAGTGCTCTGGCGCGGGCTGTGGGATGAGGCAGCGGTACAGGGGTTGGCCATCGACGTGGAGCGCCAGGAGGGGTACGTGGTTCGTACCACGCAGGGCTTTGACTATGCCGACCTGACGCGGCACGTTGCCAAGTGGGTACGCCCGCGCCATGTCCAGACGGATGAGCATTGGATGCACCGCGCGGTGGTGCCTAATCGTCTCGCGCCCCCAGAGGAAAAACCCTAATGCAGGATAGACACATCGCCTTTCTCCGTGCCATCAACGTGGGCAAGCGCCGGGTCAAGATGGATCATCTGCGCACCCTCTTCGAGGCGCTGGGCTTTGCCAACGTCGCCACCTTCATTGCCAGCGGCAATGTAATTTTCGAGGCAGCAGTGGAGGACACACGCGCGCTGGAGCAGCAGATCGAGCGCCATCTGCGCCAGGAACTTGGCTATGAGGTCACCACGTTTGTTCGCTCCGCCGCCGAGTTGAGCGCGATTGCGCAGCACCAACCGTTCCCGGCAAGCGAGGTTGAGGGGCACGCTCTGTCGATCGCCTTTCTATCCTCCCCGCCCCCCGACGAGGCCGCGCAGAAGCTCCTGAGCCTTCGCACGGAGATTGATGATTTTGTCGTGCATGAGCGCGAGGTCTACTGGTTGTGTCGGACCAGGCTCAGCGAGTCGGCCTTCTCCGGCGGGCTGCTGGAGAAAACCCTTGGCATGGCCGCGACGGTTCGCAATGTGACAACGGTGCAAAAGCTAGCAGCAAAGGTGACGTGATGGCGATTCCTGCCAGTGCGCCTTGCTCTATTTTCTCGAATACTGGCAAGCCGTGACCGGGTACCAGGAACAGCCGCTGACCATCTCTGACAATTTTCTCCTTTTCGGAAGGGAGATGTGTCTGGTAAAATTGTCAGAAGCCAAAATCCCACCCCAGGAGTTCCCATGGACGAGATTGCACGACATGACCCGACGCTGCCAACCCGACCGTTAGGTGAGGCGGCGCGCAAGTATGCCAAAGGCTCGAAAGCCGAGAGCACGCTGAAGGGCTACCGCACCGACTGGCAGCACTTCCTCACTTGGTGCGCGGCGCAGGGCCACCTTGCGCTACCCGCCGACCCGACCACGGTAGCTGACTATGTAGCGACGCTGGCTGAGCAGGGCGAGTGCAAGGTCAGTACGCTGGAGCACCGCCTGGCGAGCATCTCGCAGGCGCACCAGCTGGCGGGGTATGACTCGCCCTGTAAGACGCATCTGGTGCACGTGGTGATGAAGGGCATCCGGCGCGATCTGGGTGTAGCCCAAACGAAGAAGGCTCCCGCCACTATCGAGGTGTTGCGCCTCATGCTGGAGGGCCTGGGGACGAATCTCGTGGGCCAGCGCGACCGCGCGCTGCTCCTGGTGGGCTTCGCGGGGGCCTTCCGCCGCTCGGAGCTGGTGGGTCTGGATGTGGCCGATGTGGCCTTCATGCCCCAGGGCATGGTCATTACACTGCGCAAATCCAAGACCGACCAGGAGGGGCAGGGGCAGAAGAAGGCCATCCCGTACGGGGCACGCCCCGAGACCTGCCCGGTGCGGGCGCTAAAAGCCTGGCTGAAAGCCGCCGGGATCGGCGAGGGACCGCTCCTACGCGGGGTGGATCGCTGGGGCAACGTGCAGGCGCGGCGACTCTCTGACAAGGCAGTGGCGCTCGTAGTCAAGCGCTGTGCCGAGG
>JACCSL010000060.1 GCA_013812995.1 Ardenticatenales bacterium
ACGCTGATGATGCCCCCCAGGCTGTGGGCCAGCACCACCACGGGCGACTCGGCCTCCTCAATGCAGCGCTGGACGAAGCGGCGGATAGCCGCCCCGCGCGCCATGTAGTAGAGCGCGTCGCCCACGCCGGGCACGTTTTGCTCCGTCAGGTCCTCGCGCCGCCCCTGCACATAGTAGGTGGCAGCGCGGTAGACGATGTCCAGCGCGCTGTCTTTCAGATCATCAAGGAAGCGCGTTCCACCTTCCAGTTCCGCCGTGAAGAAGAGAACCAGTTCATCGCGTAATATAGAATCGAGCGGGAGCACCCCCGGCTCGGCAGCCGCCTGGCGGGCCAGGGACTCCGCGACCAGCGCGCGAGCCACGACGGCGGCGAGGTGCGTCTGCTGCTTGGGTGCGGTACGGAGGGCTGCCTGGAAGTCGTCCGTATGCTGGATGTGCTCCCGTGCGGCCTGCCAGTGGTCGGCCAGCTCCGCCTGCTCCAATCTCAGTTCTAACTCAGGTGACGGTTGCAGGGCTCCCAGTCGCTTAGCCAGACTCTTGTTCGAGGCACTGCTCGCACCCACGCCCAGAACGCGCAGTTCGTACAGCGGATCCTGGTAGAGAATGGCCCAGCGGGTGCGCTCCGCGTCCTCTGTTCCTCCTTCTTCTATATCCAGCGAGCGTGAGCCGCCACCCGGCAGTGAGGCACCGCCCTGCTGAAGTGCCGCGCCATGCGCCCCCCAGAAGCAGGGCACCATCTTGAGCTCCGGGCGACGCTTGAGGATTTCCTCGGAGACCACCTCAAAGGAGCGATTGAAAACTTTCTCCCGTACACCCGTCCCGTGAACATAGATAACCGAGGTCATGGTGACTCCTGATTTGTAGCGTTGAAAGTTTTTGCGCCAAACCTTATCTTTGAGACTCCCACGGCTGGAAGGTCGTGGGCTGCCGCGCCTCGACGATGACGCCCCTCAGCCCCGCCCGCGCTGCCCACTGCACGCTGCCCGTGCCTAGGAAAGGCTCATATTTTTCCTCTCGTGAATGAGGGTGATTGGCTGTGAGAATAGTCTGCAAAACGTAAAACGTAAAACGTAATGTTTCGAGTGCCGAAACAGCGCGCTACCCAACAAGCCTGTTTACGTTTTACGCATTACGTTTTACCCTGTAGCTAACTTTTATCCATGCAGAGGGAGGAACGGGATGCAGCGAGATCACCTGTTGGAGGACTTGTTGGCGCAGCGCCAGGCGATGGCGCAGCAGTGGCAGCGGGCGCTGACTCGCCTGGAGCCTGCCCTGCAAGACAACGTGCAGGCGGCGCAGCTACTTCCCCTGGTGGAGCGCTTCCTGGTGCTGCTGCGCCGCGAGCCGTTCGAGGCGCTGGCCACGCGGAGCCTCGGCGCGGAGGTGGCAGCGTTCAGCACGGAGCCAGAGACATTGATCTGCTCCCAGGAGGTGCTGGCGCGGCAAATTAGCGAGGTCCTGAGCGTGGAGGAACTCGCGGCGCTCCAGCCGCGCCTGACAAGGTTGTTCGGGGAGATGGCGGCGGGATTTTATGGTCATACAAAAGCAGAACGTGAGAAGGAGGCGTTCAGCTATCTTTGGGGGGTGAGACATCAGAGCGCCGGCGATCTCAATATGATTGTTGGTTTTTCCCGAGTTATTCTAAAAGGCATCGATGGTCCGGTTACTGATCTACAAAAGAAAGATCTGACCCTAATCTACAAGGCCGGGGCTCGGATTGTTCGCATGATGAATGACCTGTCGGATATGGGAAAGATTCGGGTGGGCGTGTTTGAACTTGATGCTGAAGAGTTTGACATGCAGGAACTGCTTTTCCAGCTTACGCCCACGCTCCGTGCCTATCAAATCGAATCAAGACCCGCTGCCATATTGGAAGTGTCGCTCGGGGATGATCTCAGGGAGATGCAGGGGGACCGATATCGTGTTCACCAGGTGATCCGATATCTTCTCCAGAGCATTATTTGTTATACCGATGAAGGGACCATTGCCCTGGCTGTTCGACGGGATCGGCTAGAGAAAGATGGCGTTTTTGTCTTGGAGGTTAGCAGTCCAGCGGCTAGCCCCTTCAAGTTCTATCAAAAATATTGGAGCGAGCGGACCACCAGTGCACGCAGATATTGGCTCGAATATGATCTGCT
This sequence comes from Ardenticatenales bacterium, assembly GCA_013812995.1. Lineage (GTDB taxonomy): Bacteria > Chloroflexota > Anaerolineae > Ardenticatenales > Ardenticatenaceae > JACCSL01. The sequence continues at coordinate 2,139 of JACCSL010000060.1, forward strand.
CCACTCCTTGATCGACCTCATGGGCGGAACGCTCACCGCTGAGGGCAGCGAGGAGATGGGCTCCGTGTTCACGCTGCGGCTGCCCGCGCGCATGGCAACGTAATTCGTGGTAGGGGCGGGTCTCAGACCCGCCCCTACATCAGGGCAATCGCATACTCGGACGGTTTCGATACGCCACGTCCGCGCGGGCATGAATGCCCACGCTATTGGTGCGCCCCTGCGGGGCTAACAAATAGGGTCGTCAGCCCCGGAGGGGCGCACAAGTAGCCTGCCGATTAATCGGCAGGCGGGCATCACGGCTGAACGCCTTGGCACACGGCGTATGCAATTGCCCTGCCCTTCCATTGACGCCCATTGACATACATTGACCTTGTTACACCGACGAGACTATGGGTATTCCATGAATCACATGGAATACCCAT
>JACCSL010000062.1 GCA_013812995.1 Ardenticatenales bacterium
AGGCATAGATACGATTGGTGCTGGCATCCTCGGGGCTTGTGTGGAAGTAATTCGGCTCGGCGTACTCCAGGCGCGCATCCTGCGTCATCTGCTGCACGGCCTGCTCTACCGTCGTGCCCGCTGGTAGCTTGAGCAGGAAGGTGTTCCCCAGCAGCGAGGTAACGGTGCTAGTGCCATAGGTGAGGTTCACCGGGAAGATCGACGTTCCCCCCTTCAACCTCACAACGACTTGGCCCGGCTCGTAATCCACAATGCCTGTGCCATGCACGGGTCGCCCCCAAGCCAGCCCCAGCAGCAACATGAAAAGAAGCGCCCCGAGAAGATGGAAGCGCCCAAAGATTCGATTGACCCCTTTGATCATTTTTCTTTTTCCTCGCCCGGGCATGTATTGTTCGTCACCCCTCACACATTATATATGCCACGAGTTTGTATCAAAATACACATCCTTTGGGCCTATCAGTACCTTTGTCCTATCAGAACGAAGGGAGCCCAATAGTACGGGTGAGGATGATGGTGCCGCAGGGCCTGCTGAGCCTCCCGCAGCGCGGCGGCCGGGCTAAGACCCGCTTGCAGGCGCTCATACCAGGCCGCCATGAGCGTGACGGTGCTCTCGTCCTGGACGAGCCAGAGGCTAACCACGAGGGTTGCCGCGCCCGCGCCCAGAAAGGCGCGCGGCAGCCCCAGCGCCTCGTCGCCCAGAATAACCTGGCTTCGCCCCGACTCGCAGGCGCTGAGCGTCACGAGCGCATCCGTCAGGTCGAGTTGTATCACATCGGCGGCGGTAAGCCACCCATCATGCAGCTTGAGGGAGGAAAACATCGGGTTGTCCGCGCGGAAAAGACCGTGACACGCCAGGTGCAGAATATCGCAGCCGGGGACGAGGGCGGAGATGGCCGAGAGCGTAGCCTGCTCCTCCACGAGGCAGACGGTCTCCCTGCCCCCCTCTGTTAGCTGTTGGGCAACGGTTTCTGCCTCGGCGCGCACGGCAGGAATCAGCGCATCTGGAACGCCCACCACTACCGCCCGCCCCCCGCGCCGACGCACGCGGCGCTGGCAGAGCGCCAGCACAGTCACGCTGGGCGCATAGGAGATTTCCCAGCGGTCGAGCAGGGCCTGCTGCCCATCGTGGAGCGCGTGGAAGGGTACCTGATGTAGTACGCCATGTGGCACAATGGCGACCTGTTGCGTGGCTCCCGCCTCGGATGCTAAATCAAGAAGAGGCTCTAGCGGGGCAATCAGTTCGTTGTACAGTCCCGCGAGCACGCGCTGCGTGGATTGCTGTAGCATCATCATGTGTCGCTGGGCAAACGCGCCGCCGACCCGGAAGCGATCCCACTGGACATTCAGCCGCTGCAAGAGGCTCTGTATCGTGGCGGCCTGGGTGAGATAACGGCAAACCTGAATGCGCCCCTGCTGCCGCACGAACGCCAGCACCTCATCGCCGACGATATGGTAGGCCACGAGGACAAGCTCGGTAGGAAGCTGCGCCTGAAGGGCGTCAAGGTCCAGAGGGGCGGCAAAGAGTTCCGTAGCCGAGCCGCTGCTGGCAAGCGTGAGCCGCAGCCGGCTAATCTCCTGCTCCAGCGCGACCGCTCTCTCCTGGAGGACTGGCAGCGGCACCTCGCGGGTTCCCCCGCCGCTCTCTGCCATGAATTCATTGTAGGTGGCATTGAGATCGGCCTGTAACGTCTGAAGGCGCGTGCTCAGTTCGGAGTCGGACGGGGCGGTGCTCTGCCGGTCGATGACATCAGTCAGTAGGTCAACGAGGGTCCGGGATTTGGCCTGCTCTGCAATCGTAAACGCGCGTCGCACACTTGCCTCATCCTCGCGCGCCAGGTGAAGGCGCATCAGATCCTCATAGGCGGCGGTCTTATCCTGGAGGAAAGAGGTGCGCAGGACTTCCTGAGCCAGAGTACCGCGCAGCACCTCAATCTGCTCGATGGCGCGCTCTAGCAAGTGCTCTGCCTCCTCGTCCCGCCCCTGAAGCAAGCGCAGGGTGCCCAGGCGACGGTTCAGGCGATATCCCATCTGGGGCAGGTGCAGAGTGTCAGTCAACGCTTGCGCGGCCAGAAGATAGGGCTCGGCCGCCTCCGTATCGGGGAGCAGCAGGTCCGCCACGCGCAGATAGGCGTAAAGTTGCTGAACGGGTAAATCGCTGCCTGTCACCATCTCCAGCGCCTGCTGGGCCGTCTGGAGGGCTGCTGTTTGCGCGCCGCGCGCCGCCTGGACGGCGGCCTGCTCCAGTCGCACGCTAGAGAGCATCGGCACGTTCTCCGCCGCGCCAAAGAGCGCCCCCGCCTCGTCGAGTGCGGACGCTGCCTCGTCCAATTTTCCCTGCGCGACGAGGACAGAGCCAAGCCCCCACAGCGCGCGGGCACGATGGTCGGCCATGCCTGCCTGGCTCAGCAGTGCATCGACCTCACGATAGGCTGCCAGGGCTTCCGGGAAGAGATTGAGGAGCAGATAGGCGTCGGCGGTCTGGCGCAAAAGAATGTGGCTATGGGCGTCGGCTTCCAGCGATTGGGAGAGACGGCGCGCCTGCTCGAACGCCTCCAGACTGCGCGTGTAGTTGCCCAGAGCCAACTGCGCCTCGCCGATGTTGCTCATGGTCTGGGCCTGGAGGAGCGTCAGCCCCGCCTCGGCCCAGATGGTCGCGGCACGCTCGAAGGCCCCCAGCGCCTCCCGCGCGCGCCCCAGGTGCAGGAGCACGATGCCCCGGTTGTTGCTGATATCCCCAATCCGCTCCGTCATCTCTAACGTGGTCAGATGCGCCTCGGCGGCCGCGTACGCCTCCAGGGCCTCCTCGTAGCGACCTGTTGTCTCGTAGCAGACGCCCCGATTCTGCTGTACAAGCGCGGCCACCAGGATAAGTGGCTCGCTCGCTTCCATAGAAGCCAGGGCCGCGAGCACCGCCGCGCCCGCCTCCAGCGCCTCCTGGTGGCGACCCAACTCGTTCAGCACATGCATGAGCCCGACATTGGTGCGTAGCGCCTCGACGTGCTCCCCAATGGCCGTATACCCCTCGCGGGCCGTATAGATGAGCTGGCGCGCGGCCTCGAACTCACCATTGATAGCGTGGGTCTGGGCGCGAAGGTAGGTGGCGCGGGGCAGGATGGCCGGAGCGTGCGCCAGCTCGGCCATCTCGGCGCAGAGGGTGGTGAGTTGGCGCGCCTTGCCGGGATGGTTACGCGCCAGGGACATGGCAAAGGCGAGAAGCTGGGAGAGCCCCTCCTCGTCGAGAAGTCTCGCCTCGCGGAGAAAAGCAGCCTGCTCCTCCCGGCCAGGCTGTTGCAGGAGCGTCTCCACCCAATCGGGTGTGATGGGGGCCGGGGGAGCAGTCATGTGACTAGCTATTTGGTCCTTAATTAGGGGTGGAGCGGAATCGCAGGCAGCACAACCTCGAACTGCTCGCCACTCACGATGAGGTCATAGTCTCCTACAGGTAGGGGGCGAAAAGCAAACTCCCCCAGCTCATCGGCGCTGGCAATCGCGACCTCGTGATCCGCCCGCACGAGCTGGATGGTAATCATCTCCTGCTCCTCGGTGGCGAATACCTGCCCGGTGAGGGTCACCTGCTGTCCCTGCGCATCCGGCTGGAGGTTCAGAGCGATTTCTGCCGCCTCGGTGCTGTAGAGCAGCTGGCGCTCCAAGCCCTGCGTGGCCGCTGAGCGAACCCCAACCGATGCCATCTGTGCGCGGCTATCAAAGGTCAGCAGTGCCACCAACCGCGTGAGAAGGTTCGGCTGCTGCCGCTCCTTGGCAAACGCGGCAAAGCGACGGTTGAGCCCCTCGCGCACGCTCGCGGGCGGCGTTGCCAACGTCACAGTCTGCCGGGTGGTTTGAAAACGCCCCAGCCACGAGACGGTGGCCTGGATGCTCTCGTCCGCCTGGTCGAGCTGCTCACTGACTGCCTGCGCCTCCTCAGCAGAGAGATGGCCTTCCATCCAATCGAGAAGGAGGGCGAAGCTGGGGGTCTCTGATTTCCTCATGGTGTACCTCTACCTATTGTCTAGCGCCTGTTCTACCCTACAAATGCAGGGACCCCGCACAAAAATACACCAGTTCTGATAGGACCAAGGTCAGGCAGGCTCCAGCAGCTCCCTCATGCGCTGGAGACAGCGCGCCCGCGTCGGCCCGATGCTGCCCACGGCCATCTTCAACCTGCTGGCGACATCGGTATACGAGGGCTGCTCGGCATCGAAGTATAGCGCCAGCAGTAGCGTGCGACAGCGCTCATCCAGCAGGGTCAGCCCGTGATGCAGCCACTCGACCATCTCCGAGCGCTCCAGCGCCTTCCCCGCGTCGGGGTCGCCGAGCAACTCCATCTGCTCCGTGAGATCGCCATTCGGGCTGACATGCTCGCGGCGTCGGCGCTCCAGCAGCCGCCAGCTGTGCCGCCGCGCCACCGTCGCGAGCCAGGCTGCCAGGTGGCTGTCATCCCGTAACGAGTCCACGCTCTGCATGAAGATGGTGAAGGTGAGCTGGGCAATGTCTGCCGCATCCTCGGAGGAAAGCCCATAGTTGAGCGGGATAGAGTAGACGAGCCGCTCGTACTGGTCGAGAAGCTGCCCCCACGTCGCCTGTTTCCCCTGCCGACATCCTTGAATCAGGGCAAAATCGCTCTCAGCCATGCCGTCCCGTGCTATCTCTCCTGGGCATCCTGAATCACCCCGTCGATGAATTGCTGGATTCGCTGAAAATGGGAGCCCCTCCAGTACACCTGATCGCAGCTCTGGCAGAGGCGAAAGTCGTCGTAGTGCTGCTTCGTTTCTGCGGGCAGTCTATCGTATATCTCTTCTTTTCGCACTTCCAGCAGGAGTCCATTGCAGCGCGTGCAGCGCTTGAATGGTTCGACCACCGCCGGGAGATTGTAGCGGCGCAAGATCTCGACGACCTGGCGCTCCGGGTTGGTCTCGCGCACAAAATAGCCGTAGGTCACAATGCCCCGCTTGAGCACCCCCAGGTCGCGTGAGAGTAGGATGCGCTGCTCGCGACTGGAGACGAGCGCCAACTCCTCGTCGTCGTAGTCGTTGCGGTACAATGTGTCGAAACCGAGCATCCGCAGGTGCGCCGCCAGCCGCCCCAGGTGCGCATCAAGGATGAAGCGATACTCGTCCAGCGGTGGGGGTTCGACCTCGCTACTCATCCCCAGGCGGCGGGCCTGCGCCAGTGGATAGATAGCAATCTGCTCCCCGGACTGCACAGGGTAGGAAAAATCCACGGACTGCCCATTGACCAGAATCAGAAAAACCTCGGGGTGCGGCACGCCGAGGGACTCGATCATGTCCTTGATAGAAACAGTGCCATCGAACTCGTGGACGAAGCGTTGGGCGCGGCGGGACGCGGGAAGAAAGTCGTTCAACTCATCGTGGAAGCGGAAGGATGCGTGCGCCATTTAGCCCACCTGCGCCATGAGCCGCTGCCGCAAGACGGGGGCAGGCTGCGCCCCAACGATGGTGTCCACCACACGCCCGTTGCGGAAGATCAGCAGCGTCGGAATCGAGCGGACGTTGAACTGCTGCGCGGTGCGCGGGTTCTCATCCACGTTGAGCTTGGCAATCAGCGCCTTCTCCCCCACCTCGCCCGCCAGTTGATCAAGCACGGGGGCAATCATCCGGCAGGGACCGCACCAGGCGGCCCAGAAATCCACCAGGATGGGGCGCGGGTCCTGCATGGCGCTGGCAAAGCTCTCATCCGTGAGCTTGACGGGGCCGGCGGCGCTGCTCAGCCCGACGGCTTTGGGCTTCTCCGCCACCCGCGGCGCACGGTTATCCAGTAACGCCTCGGCCCGCTCGTGGAGTGTGACCTCGTCCGGCACCCCCTCGGCCCGCTGCTGCACCTCGCCCTTACGCAGCCAGAGCGTGGTTGGCAGCGCTGTCACCTCGAAGTGGCGCGCCCACTGGCGATTGTCATCAACCGCAATCTGAACCACCCGCAGCCGCCCGGCATACTCCCGCGCCAGTTGTTGCCAGAGCGGCACGATCTGCTGGCACTTGGCAAAGCGGGGCGTACAGAAGAGCAGCGCCACCGGCAACTCGCTCCGCAATACCCATCGCTCGAAGGTGTCATCGTTGACCGTTATGGGCGTATCTACCACCGACATGATTATCTCCTTTACGGGCGGCATAGCTCATGCTTTTTAGAGAGTTATCCATACCTTGCCAAAGGGGGCATGATGTTGCAAACGTTCCAGAAATGGTACCCAGCAAAATGGGAACTTGCTAAAACCGATAGAAACCTCTTCTGGTTGGCGTGGCTCTTGCACCTGCCACTCCCCGTCTTTCTATTCTATGCTATTGCCAATGGGGATTGGCCCAATATCCTCGGCAATAGTCTTGCCATTGCTGTCTCCTTTGCGCCACGCTGGATAGAGTCACGCTCGCAGAACCGCTTCCCCGCGCTTGGTGAGTTTGCCATCGCCCTCACCCTATTTGTCGAGACGTTGGGGCGCACCTTTCATCTCTATGAGGAGAAAGCGAACCTGCAACACCTCTACGAGGAACTCTGGCAGTACGATACCTACGCGCATGGCATCGAGATTGGCGCGCTAGTGACCTTCATCGTCCTCCTCCTGTATGCCTTCTTATTAGAACACAAGGTGGACTATGATAGCTGGTTCGTGATTCTGATGGGGGTTGCCTTTGGGTTCGCGTTGGGTGGGGCATGGGAAATCTTCGAGTGGACCATCGACCTGCTCTTCGATGCGGGCTACCAGGATGGGCTCAACGATACGATGGTAGATATTCTGGCGGGGGCGGTCGGGGCCTTCATCGGCAGCTTGGCGGCCAGATCCTATCGTCGCAGGAATGGTGATAAAGAGGTCAAGGAAGAGTTACCGATATTTTATGAATGGTTCTGAAATCCAAAAGGCCGGAAGCATGGGGCTTCCGGCCTTTTGTAATCGTTTGGCCCACTCAGGAGCGTACGGGGCGGCGGTCGTCGCTGGGCTCGTGGATGGGGGTCTCGGTCATCCAGGGCGAGTCGTCCAGCTCGTAGACAGGGCGCTCGCGATATGGGGACTGTCCCGCCGAGGGACGCTCCTTGCGCCGCAAGAAGTAGAAGCCCGCCGCGACGAGCAGCACGGGTATCAGAATTCCCAGGTCCGTCATCATGCCGCTGATGTTAAGCAGCGCCTCGAAGAAGATAGCTCCGACCACGAACATCCCGAGCCCGACCTGCGCCATGCGCTCCCCCACCTTGACCGTGCCAGGCTTGCGGGCCAGGTCGCCGTAGAAGGTCAGACCGAGCCCCAACGCGGTCGGGAATATGAGTGTCCACGCATAGGCCCAGCTCTCCCAGTGATTGACGGTGTTCTGGTAGAGCAGCAGCAGTCCGAGAGCAGTAATCATACTGGCGGGAATGGTTAGCCCTGCCGCGCGCTTTCCCATCTCTTTAACCATCAGAAAAAGGAAGGCACCGGGCATAATCACAAAGAGGGGCCATGCCATACTCCAGAAATCGTACCCCAGCATCTGCGAGAAGAGCAGCAGCCCGCCCAGGCCCACCAACGCCATCCCCCGGCGACTCCGTCGCTTCCCGTGACGGCGTATAACTTCATGTCCCATCATGCGTTCCTTCCTAAATACCCGATTGTGAGTAGCTATGCTTTTCGCGCAGTACGAGCGGCGCGACTGCCAGGTTGCGCCTTGCCGAAGTCCGGCTTTAGCGTAGAGTTCTAGTCCGGTAAAACAGCGGATTTTGTTGAAAAGAGGAGGCTCATCGGTGACGAAAAAGGTGCTGGTGGTGGATGACGAGGAAGATGTGCGCGGCCTGCTGGCCGCGATTCTGAAGGAGCACTGCTATGAGGTAGTGATGGCTGCCAACCCTCTTGAAGCCTTCGACAGGCTTCAGGAAGAGCGCCCCGATATGATCGTGCTTGACATCATGATGCCCTACATGGAAGGACATACCTTCATCGAGGAGCTGGAGGCGCGCGACCTGTGGCCGCAGATTCCGGTGTTGGTGCTAACGGCCAGCCACATTGATTACAACTTCGCGCAGCGCAAGCTCGGGGCACAGCACTGTATGCTCAAGCCCCTGGAAGTCGATGAGTTCGTGCAGCGAATCCATGTGCTCATTGGCAAGGCGCAGACGCGCGGCAAAAAATAGCGCAGGCGTCCGTTGGAGTTGGATGAGGAGGAAGCCCTCAGAAAGCAGCGGAGAATGGGAGGACTTATTTCCCTGCTGCTGCCAGTATGGCGCGAACGCGCCCAAGCAGGTCATCCACCTCGAAGGGCTTCCGAATACACCGCTCCGCGCCTAGCCGCTTAGCGGCCGTGTTATAGGCCGCTTCATGGGCGGTCAGGACGAGAATGGGAATGGCACTCTCCTGCTGATCAAGCTCAAGCATGAGGCTGAGTCCGTCCATGTTGAGCATCATCATGTCCAGAACGATCAGGTCCGGGGTGAAGAGGGCGAGTTTCTTCAAGGCGACCAGACCATCCTCAGCAAACTTCACCTGGTAGCCTCCCAGGCTATGCAGGACCAGCCCCACCACTTCCCGCACCTCTGGCTCGTCGTCTACCACCAGGATGGTTTGTGCCATCTTGCATCATGTCCCTTCACGAACTATTTTGATGTAGGATATGATTCAATATCAAAAAAACTTCTCGGGGGGCTGGAGAATTTGCCGCTGCTCCTCGGAGATGGCCTGCCAGGCAGTGTCCACGGCTTTCTTGGCATTATGGTAGTTCAGGAGCGTGTCCGCCAGCTGCTGCGCAGTGGGCCAATCCACCCCATTAATGCTCTTGGTATTCCGACCCGCAACCAGATCAGCCGGAAATTCGCCTTCCACATTGGTCATCACGACCTTTTTCCACTCACGCAAGGAAGTGGCAGTCTGGGTAACGAGCGCGCCATACTGCTCGGCGCGGGCACTGGCGGCCTGAAGGGCAGCTATGGCTCTCTGGTAGTTGCTGATGGGATCCTCTGTCATCAATTGTATCCTTTGGCTCTTCAAAAGCAGAAATAGTAGGGTTGTATCGACACAGTTTAAGACACGTCGCTTCCCTGTGCAATGCCTTCGTATCCTCGCTACCCCTTCTCCATCAATCGTCATGGGCGTAAGAGGTCGTTACAATCTACTTCATCTCTATGATCCGAGGAGAAGAAGCACGAATGGTGGGACATATTCTGGTGGTGGATGATGATCTGCCGCTACAACGGTTTATCAGGGAAGTGCTTGAGAGCGAGGGCTACCGCACCGAAGCCGCGTCGGATGGCCTGGAAGCACTTGAGCGTATCGCCGCCCATCGCCCTCTCCTTGTTGTGCTAGACCTGCGAATGCCCCGGCTCAATGGCTCTGGACTTGTAACGCGCCTGCAAGAGCAACATGACGATCTGCCAATCCTTGTGATCTCCGCCTATCGAGAAGTCCATGATCTGGCGCGACAGATGAACATCGCAGAATCGCTCCTCAAGCCTTTTGAGTTGGATGATCTGCTACAGGCAGTCGCGCGACTGATGCATCGTGAGGGGGACAACACTAACCCTTGAGAATGTTTGTGACAAAATAGAAGCAAAAAGCGCCCCGCAACGGGGGCGCTTTTTAGTTGACACGTTCTCACCCTGACCAGGTCATGCC
>JACCSL010000547.1 GCA_013812995.1 Ardenticatenales bacterium
TAGCAACCCTACATGAATCGTGAAGCTCAAGTGCGGCGGGGTCGTTCCCCCTCTCCCTGCTGTTCGGGAGAGGGGGCGGCTGAAAGCCGGGGGAGAGGGCCTTCGCGCGGAGCGATTGTTGCTTCACATCTCATTTCACTTTGCTATATATGGTTACGCTCGGGACAGCACGGTAAATGCCACAATTCCGGCGTCTCGGCTCTCTACAACCCGCAGCCCCGCCTCCGCGAAGAGGCGGTTGGTGGTAGGGCGATCCCAGAAGGCGATGCCGCTGGGGCGTAGCAGATAGCGTTGCAGGCGCGCGCCGCGTGGCTGCTCCGTTGTCCGTAGATGCATGAATAGTGCCTTGCCGCCTGGACGGAGCGCCCGCGCCACCTCCTTGAGTACCCGCGTGGCCCCCTGCGCTCCAAACTCGTTGAGCGATCCCCCGCAAAGCACGCCGTCAAGCGTGGCGGTAGCGAAGGGCAATGTCTCGCCGCGCCCCAGCACAAAGGAAATATTGCGCTGCCCCTCTGCCTGGCTGCGCCGCTGCGCCTCCCGCAGCATCGGTAGTGAGAGGTCCAGCGCCAGCACCTCGCCCCCGCCGGGGGCCAGCCGGGGAGCCAGCCAGCGCCCATAAAGCGCGGTGCTGGCCGCGAGGTCCAGCCAGAGGGTTCCCGTCGGCTCGCCCAGCAGTTCATCGAAGAGGGCGCGCTCTCGCTCCAGGCTAAACGGCTCGCCGCTCATGAGCGAGAGCGCACGGGTCCGCCAGAGCGGCTCGTACCACCAGGCCGCAGGAAGTAGAAGATTGCTTGCCTGGGCGGGCGAGATGGCCCAGCGCCCGCCTGGCAGCAGGTTGAGGATACCGTCATGAATGGGATAGAGGCCGCGCGTTGGTGAAAGCGCGGCCCCCTCGCTGATATCGTCTCCCTGCATCCGGGCCACGCTCACGAGGCGCAGGGGGTCGCCGCCGCCCGGCGCAGTCAATCGTTCCAGGGTTGTACGGTGCATGAAATCTCTCCTGAATCAGGCCATCTGCCCGCTCCAGCGTGGCAGGTGGAGGGCTTTGGCGCGCTCGATGAGGGCGTGAGCCTCCGCCTCGCGGGTCGGGTCGCCTGCCTTGGCAAGGGTAAGCTCGTCGTGCAGCGCGTGCGCCCGCTCGGGTTCGCCCGTGCTCGTGGCGAGGGCAACGCCCCAGCTTCGCACCACGGCATCGGGAGTGTAGCCACCGCCGCCCGCAATCATCAATCGCCCCTGTGCCGCTGTCGAGTGGGCCAGAGTGATAAAGCGCTCCATCATGGCCCCGTAATCCTGGGCCGTCAGCCGCAGGCTCACCAGGCGATCCTTCCAGTGGGCATCCACGCCAAATTGGAGCAGCACGAAGTCCGGATTGTACGCGCGTACCACCGGAAGCACGACTTCATCCAATGCGCGCAGGTAGGGCACGGTACCTGTGCGACGAGGGAGCGGGATGTTCAGCGCATAGCCCACGCCCTCGCCCTCGCCGCTCTCTTCGAGTGCGCCACTGCCAGGGTAGAAGCGCCCATCGTACTGGTGCAGCGAGACAGTGAGGATCGGCTCGCGGTAGAAAATCTCCTGTGTGCCATCCCCGTGATGTCCATCCACATCGATGATGACCGGGCGCTGAATGCCCCGCTCTGCCATGAGCCAGCGCACCGCGACAGCCAGATCATTGAAGACGCAGAAGCCGCTCGTGGCGGTCGCGCGGGCGTGGTGCAAGCCGCCGCCAGGGTTGAAGGCGATCCGGGTCAGACCATCGGCGATGAGTTGGACGCCCAGCAGGGTGCCGCCCACGGCGACGGCCGCGCGGTGGAAGACGCCCCGGTAGGCGGGCGTGTCGCTCTTGTCCAGAAATCCCTCGGCGCGCAGATCCATCTGGCGAACCCAGTCGATGTAGGATTGAGGATGCACGCGGCGCAGTTCCGCATCCGAGGCAACCGCCTGACGATAAAAGCGCACGTTCAGTCCCAGCTCGATGCTCAGCTCTCGAATGGCCTGGTAGCGCTTCCAACTCTCTGCCAGCCGGTGATGTGCGGTCCCACGCCCGCCGTATCGCTCATGATAGATGAAGGCCAACGGTTGCCTCATGGCTCCTGCCCCATCCACTGCCGGAGCGGCTGCCACCACGGTTGTCCCATCTGGTAGACACGGCCCGTGACGCCGTCGCTCTCCGCGCCTGCCAGCCGCCCGACCCGCTCGCCGACCTCAACCGCGTCCAGGCCCGGCGTCGTGGTCAGCGCATTGATGGAAAGCCCCGTCGCCCGATACTCTTCAGCCACGGAGCGGGTAAAACGCAGGAGCGCCACCCGCATAGCATCGTGCGTGGGGGAGGGAGCGCCCTTATTGAGCACGGTGATAATCTTCCCGCGCTGGCGGGGTAGCATTCGGGTCAGGGCCACCTGCGTTCCGTGCATGGTCGCGAGGAGGGCGCGATCAACGATGCCCTGCACCTGCGCGGCGGCCAGCTCGTGGGTAGGCGCGCTCGGGCCACTCATCAATGGATGATTGATCCAGATGTCGATCTGCCCAAAACGCTCCATCGTCTGGTCGGCGATGATATGGACCTCCGCAAGGTGGTGCCCCTGGCAGGCCGCGCCCAGCACCTCCACACCAGGAATCGCTGCGAACTGCTGGTAGAGGATTTCCACCGCTGCCATCTCTGCGCCACAGAGTGTGATCGCCGCGCCTGCCTGCGCCAGCGCGGCAGCGATCAGCGGGGCCACGCCCTGCGTACTTTCCATGATAACGGCGACTCTGCCGCGCAGCGCGTTACTGGGGCGTCCCATGATGCTGTGTCCTCCTCCTGCGTCCCTTCTCATTTTGCCCTGCTCAGGCTAACCCAACTGTCGAAAAAATCAAGTCTTGTGCTACACTTTCTCTGCCTTCCAATCCTTCTGCTCCCTTGATAGAAGGCCCTGAGGGCGCTATAATGGGTTCACAGCCCCATCCCATCAATCCTCTACTGTCCTTGTACCCTTAAACACTAGAGGTTATCTGTTATCACAAGACTTTTTTACAGACGTAAGGGTGAGAAAGCCCAGGCTTTCTA
>JACCSL010000550.1 GCA_013812995.1 Ardenticatenales bacterium
AGGCCGGGGAGAGGGCCATCCCGCAGAGCCATGACTCAACCACATATTCCAGCAGAACCAGTTACGTTTTACGTTTTAACATACACTGACTACCAGAACAGGCAACAATCTATGGATCTATTTGATCACGCCTCACAGGACGAACGAGAAAAAGATCAACCATTGGCCGCGCGCATGAGGCCACGCACGCTGGAGGAGTTCGTCGGGCAGGGGAGTATCATCGGGCCAGGGCGGCTGCTGCGCCGCGCCATTGAGGCCGACCAGCTCTCCTCGCTCATTTTCTACGGGCCACCCGGCACGGGCAAGACGACGCTGGCGCGCATCATCGCGAACACCACGAAAGCGCACTTCATCGCCATCAACGCGGTGCTGGCGGGTGTGAAGGAGATTCGCGAGGCGATCAGCGTCGCGGAGGAGAAGCGCAAACTCTACCAGCAGCGCACCGTACTCTTCGTCGATGAGGTACACCGCTTCAACAAGGCGCAGCAGGACGCATTGCTGCCCCACGTCGAGAATGGCACGCTGATTCTGATTGGTGCGACGACTGAGAATCCTCACTTCGAGGTAATCAAGGCCCTCGTTTCACGCTCGCGCATTTTCCTCCTAGAGCCACTCAACGAGGAAGAGTTGCACGCGGTGGTGCAGCAGGCACTGGCGGACCCGGCGCGTGGCTACGGAAGGCAGCGCATCGAGATCAGCGAGTCCGCGATGGCGCACCTGGTGAACGTGGCGAATGGCGACGCGCGCGCCCTGCTAAACGCGCTGGAACTCGCCGTCGAGACCACGCCCCCCGACGAGGCCGGAACTCAGCGCATCGACCTCGCCACCGCCGAGGAATCGATCCAGCGGCGGGCGGTGCGCTACGACAAGGGCGGCGATGCCCACTATGATACCATCTCCGCCTTCATCAAGTCGCTGCGCGGCTCCGACCCGGACGCGGCGCTCTATTGGATGGCGAAGATGCTCTACGCGGGGGAGGATCCACGCTTCATCTTCCGCCGCATGGTAATCTTCGCGAGCGAGGATGTGGGGCTGGCAGACCCCAACGCGGTCCAGCTCGTGATGGCCTGCGCCCAATCCTTCGATTATATCGGGCTACCGGAGGGAAATTTCCCGCTGGCCCAGGCGTGCCTGTACCTCGCCACCGCGCCCAAATCCAACTCCGTCTTCGCCTACTGGGAGGCCCTGGCGGTGGTCGAGCAGGAGGCGGAGCAGGAGCCACCGAACCCGATCAAGGACAAGAGCCGGGACAGCAAGGGACTGGGTCATGGGAAGGGGTATCTCTATCCCCACGATTACCCCGGCCACTGGGTGATTCAACAATACCTGCCGGACGCGATTCAGGGACGCACCTTCTACGAGCCGGGCGAGTTGGGCTATGAGGCACAGATTCGCGAGGGCTTTCTGGAGCGCCGCGCAAAGCAGCAAATGGCTCTGCGGGACGAAAGCCCTGTGGAACACAAGGAAAAAGACTAATGATTGACATCTGAAAGACCCCCCCCCTATAATCCCTGCTTGAGTAGGAAGGTTTTTCAGCGAGCTCTGTGCTGCTTGCCCTTTTGTTGACCTTCGGGGCTCGTCCTGTTATCCTGCTTCGTGCTGTTACCCCAATTTCTCTCAGGAGGAGAAACTTATGCGTAAATTGTTGCTTGTATTGTTGCTTGTCATGAGCCTTGCGCTTGTGGCCTGTGGCGGAACCACGACGCCCACCACCGGCGGCGAGGCCACCGCTGTGACGGGTGGCGAGGCCACCGCCGAGCCCGAGGTTGAAGCCACCGCTGAGGGCGGCGAGACCGAAGCCACCGGCGAATGTACCGATGAGCTTGGCTGTGTTGATATCGCCGCTGGCGATTCCATCCGCCTGGCCTACATGATGGTCGTCGCGGGTCCCGACCAGTCGCTGGGCATCGACTCCCGCCGTGGCGTTGAGCTGGCGATTGCAGATAGAGGTGAGGAAGGCGTGCTCGGTCACGAGATTGAGCTCGTTGGTGAGGATACCGCCTGTAACGCGGAGGGCGGCCAGACGGCAGCCACCAAGATTGCGGCGGACAAGAGCGTGGTTGCCGTCGTCGGCACCTCCTGCTCCAGCGAAGCCCGCGCCGCCGCTCCGATCATCTCGGATGCGGGTCTGACGATGGTTTCGTCCTCCAACACCGCGCCCGACCTGACCGACCCCGAGAAGCACGCGGCAGGCTACCTCCGTACGGCCCACAACGACAAGGTTCAGGGTCGTGTCGCAGCGGAGTTCGTCTACAACGAGCTGGGCCTCACGAAGGTCGCCACCGTCCACGATGGTAGCCCCTACGCCGAGGGTCTGGTTGGCGCGTTCGAGGAGAACTTCACCGCCCTGGGTGGTGAGATCACCGCGCACGAGGCCGTGGGTCCCGATGACACCGACATGCGCCCCGTTCTGACGCGCATCGCCACCGGCAGCCCCGAGATGCTCTATTTCCCTGTCTTCACCAAGGCGGGCGGCTTCATCGCCACCCAGTCGAACGAAGTCGCAGGGCTTGAGGAAGTCGCTCTGATGGGGGCCGATGGTCTCTACTCGCCCGACTTTATCAACGCCGCTAGCTCGGCCGCAGAGGGCATGTACCTCTCCAGCCCCGACTTCTCGGCGTTCGGTACCGCCTATAGCGATACGTTCCTTCCCGCGCACGAGGCGGAGTATGGTGAGGCCCCGATCAGCGCCTTCCACGCTCACGCGTACGATGCGGCCAACATGATCTTCGCCGCCATCGAGGCGGTGGCTGTGGAGACCGAAGATGGTGGCCTTCGCATCGGTCGCCAGGCGCTGCGCGATGCGCTGTTCGCCACCTCGGGCTTCCAGGGTCTGACCGGTAACATCACCTGCGACGAGTATGGTGACTGCGCCGACCCCTTCATCGCCGTGTACGAGATCACCGCCGACGACATCAGCGGCTCGGTGGTCCCGACGACGAAGGTCTACCCGACCGAGTAAGAGTCGTCCTCGTTCCAGTACCACGACTGAGGCCACTTCAGAAGGGGCGGGCGGCTCTGCCCGTCCCTTCTTTCATAGCCAGAATAAGGAAGAGAGGCTGATGCGTTCCCTACCTAAACAACTGGATACCACCACACTTGTTATGTGGACCGTTGGTGCCGTGATTGTCGGACTCAGTTTGTGGGGGGCCATGCAGACCCTGCTCTTTGGGGTCTATACCACCACGAACTGGATTGACTTCACCATTTTTGGCCTTGCGCAGGGAAGCCTCTACGC
>JACCSL010000115.1 GCA_013812995.1 Ardenticatenales bacterium
CGCGGCGACGTGCAGGAGGCCATCGACATGGCCTACTACATGGGCGGCGAGGGACGTCGCCTCTTTGGCAAAGTGGCCCCCAGCGAGATGCGCAACAAGACCGCCTGGGCGCAACGCGATCCCATCGGTGTGGTGGGCATCATTACCCCCTGGAACTTCCCCATCGCCATCCCAGCCTGGAAGATCTTCCCCGCGCTCGTCTGCGGGAACACCGTGGTCTTCAAACCCGCCGAGGATACGCCGATTCTCGCGGCCATGTTCATCGAGGTGCTGGAGGAGGCAGGGATTCCGGCCGGGGTCGTCAACATGGTGACGGGCGATGGCGCGACCACGGGCAATGCCCTTGTCGAGCACCCGGATGTCAAGGTCATCTCCTTCACCGGCTCGGCGGAGGTCGGGCGCATCGTGGCCTCCAAGGGCGGGCAGCGACTCAAGAAGGTGTCGCTGGAGCTGGGCGGCAAGAACGCGGTCATCGTCATGGACGATGCCAACCTCGACCTGGCGCTGGATGCAACCGTGTGGGGCGCGTTCGGTACGACAGGACAGCGCTGCACCGCGACCAGCCGCGTCATCGTGCACCGCGCGGTACGCGAGCGCTTCACGGAGATGCTCGTCGAGCGCACCCGCTCGCTGCGGCTAGGCCACGGCGGGGAAGCCACCACCGATGTAGGGCCGCTCATTAACCAGGCCGCGTTGGACAAGGTCGCATCCTACGAGCAGGTTGCCCAGGAAGAGGGCGCACGCGTGCTGCTGGGTGGCTCCCGCTACAACAATGGCGGTGGCTTCTTCTACCAACCCACCATCTGGGACAATGTCGAGGCAAACTCGCGGCTAGCGCAGGAGGAGATTTTTGGCCCCTGCCTCTCCATCATCGAGGCGTCGGATGTGGATGACGCCATCCAGAAGGCGAATGGGATTGCCTACGGGCTGAGCTGTGCACTCTTCTCGCAGGATGTGAACCGCGCCTTCCTCGCGATTCGCGACCTGGAAACAGGGCTCTGCTACATCAACCACTCCACGACGGGCGCGGAAATCTCCCTGCCCTTCGGCGGCGTGAAGGGCACGGGCAACGGGGGGCGCGAGGCGGCCTGGGCTGCCCTCGACACCTTCACCGAGTGGAAGGCGGTTTACGTCGATTGGAGCGGCACCCTCCAGCGCGCCCAGATCGACAACCGCGAGTAGCCTCTTGCAATGAAAAGGGGCGGCTCCGCGAGCCGCCCCTTTTGGATTGCAACGTTATTATAGAAATCAGTTGAAAAAATCATTTTGCCGTTGTATACTGAGCCACCACCCAGTACCCCCTTTCCTGCCACCCCTTATAACTGAATAGAAGGAAGCAAATAATGTCCCACTCACCTATCCTTATTGTCGAGGACGAAGATGATGTGTTGGAGATGATGGTGGATTGCCTCCGGGCGGAGGGTTACCGCGTCGTGCCTGCCAGAAGCAGCACAGAGGGGGTGGCTCAGCTGGTTCGATGTCATCCCTCTCTCGTCATCCTGGACCTGACGCTGCCCTGGCTGGAGGGTCCGGCCTTTGCGCGGGTGCTCCGCCGCATGAAAGTAGAGGCCCCTATCCTGGTGGTATCCGGCCTCCACGACGTGGCCGAGCGCGCCAAAGCGATTGGCGCAGCAGGCCACCTCCCGAAACCCTTTGAACTGGATGCTCTGCTGGCTGAGGTTCGACGGCTTCATCCCGTCACGAGCCCTGCTGGGCAGCCCTCCCTCGGTTTGCCGGGCCGCCCCGTCCTCGGGACTATCTAGCCAGAAACAACGATGCTGGCAGCCCTGCGCCATCTCTGACCGCGCAGGGCTGCCTCATTGTGCTAGTTCTCCTCCGGCTGCCAATCGCTGATACCCAACGCCTCGGCGATCTGAGCCAGGGCTGCCTTCTCCTGCTCGCTGTAGTGCTCCCCGCCGAAGCCCAGAAAGCCTCCCTCCTTGGAAGCCTTCGCGGTCTTTTCTCCCGCGCGAAGCACCAATTGCTTGTACTCCCGCGCCTGCTGCTCGCTCGCCTTGCGCGCCAGGATATCCTTGATCGTCCGGCAGGACTCCAGCGTAACGGCCAGCACATCCGCGTCTTTCAGGAAGTCCCAGTAGCCCTGCTCTTTGGCGGGTGCCATTTTTTTCAGCACTCCCTGGAGTAGCTCGTTCTCCGGAAGCTTGTCTGCCTCCTCTTTGAGAGTGGTGCCCAGCGTCCACATCTCTTTCAGGTTGCCAAACAGGCCACTGCTGGCCGACCGAATAATAGACATTCCAATGAGAACCGGCGTGTCTGATAGCGTTTTCCACTCGTCAATGGTGATGTAATTGAGTAGGGAAGCCATTCATTGCTCCTTTTCTATATCCCATCTTCAAGTATTGGCCCGAAGAGAAGAGCCTCCCCTGGGTAAAGTCGAGCTGAGAAGCTATCTCAATTCCCTGCTATACAGCTTGGCAGTCCCTTCTGGACGCCCGCCGTGAAGGCGGCCTGCCGCTGGGCGCTGCTTCCGTGGGCAAAGGGATTGTCCTGGGGCAGCGCCTCCTCGTCGCCTGCCAGCGCAAACAGCGAGGCAGCTTCGTTTTGCTCCTCGGCTGACATAGCGTGCTGTCCCCCCGCGCTGGCAAAGACCCCGGCCAGGCAATCTGCCTGGATCTCACGCTCCAGGGACGATGGCTGGATCAGTTGGAGCTCGTTCTGGATGTGATGGCCCCACTCATGGGCGAGCACAATCCTGGGCGTAAGTGCTCCGGACTGCTGCTGTAGCGAGGTCAAGAAACTCGCGTCGTAGTAGATTGTTTTTGCGCCTGCACAGTACGCGGCGGTACCTCCATCCACGAAACCACAGGGAGTTTGAACTCCCTCAGAGCCATAGGTGATGACTTTGGGTGCACGATAAGAATGGCTATTCTGCGCAAGATGTGCCTGCCAGAAGGCATCGATGTCGCGAACGGTGGCATCAAAGGAGGCGGGCGGCTGACTGTTGCTCTGCACCGGCGGCGCGGGGTTGCCCGAGATGCTGTCAAGGGGTGGGTTGGCAGCGGCGCTGCTGCCACCCTCGGGGATCAAGGCCATCTCAGGGATAACGCGCCGCTCTCGGGCGATGGTACCCCCGTTGGCAATCGTGACCTGCCCCCGCCGCGCCCAGGGAACATCTTCTTTCCACTCCTGAAGCACGGCCCGCTGGAGTCGAATGGCATAATGATTGCCCATATCCGTAACGGTAGAGGTGGGAAGGCCGAAGAAGATCAGCGGGTCGCCGGCTGCCATGTAGGCGGCGCGCAGCGCGGGGCGGGAGGCAAGCAGGCCCTGTCGCTTCTGGACGATCTGCTCGAAGGATAGCCCGGTCCCATCCCACCCTGCGGGTAGCGTTCTTGGGGTTTGATGGGTCTCAAGTAGCTGCTGGTCCAGGCCGAGGCGGCTCATATCATCGAAGATATTCACAAGCACGACCGTCCCGCTATCGACCCGCCACTGCATGATGGCTTTCTGGAACGCCTGGGTCACAAAGCCGTCGCGCTCATAGCGGCGTGAGATAGGGTAGCCGATTTTCTGGAGCCCCCAGCGATTGAAGGCGCTCAGAAAACCTGCCTGGTTGTCGTCGCAGACGGAGTAGCCAACCGTTGCTCCTTCGGCCTGTCCACTGCCCTCTGTGAAGAAGCGACATGTCTCATTGGCTGCTTGCAACCGGGATGGTTGTATTGAAGTGATCAACAGAAGAAATAGAGCAAGAAGGATGGGCTTCATGGAGGTTCTCCCTTCTTGATGGCACATTCGACATAGTGTGCCTTTTCTTCTATTGCAATATTTGTGCCTAATCGTTTTTTGTGTCAGGGCGGCAGCCAGTGCTCCAGGGTCGCTTTGGCCGCATACGCCTCACGCCCGAAGAGACGACTCTTGAGGCGGCGGTACGTGGCGTCCTGCTCGACGAAGCTCCAGGTGGCAACCTGCCGCCAGCCATTTGTCTCCAGCGCCTCGCGCAAGGCGCGGTCTGGGGCCAGGACACGCGTGCGGTCGCGGCCAAACGTCAGTAGCCATACTTCTGGCGCGTCGGTGCGCAACCGTTCGACGGCCGCCGGATCATCGGTGGCGAGCACAGACCGGGTGAGCAGATAGCGGTGGAGCAGGGTATCTATGTCCGCGACCACGAGGGCACCGGGGGCCGCCTCGCTGTCCACCAGGGCCGCGATCTCGCGCGCAGGCACCGCGTAGATGGGATTGATGTAGCTCTCGCCCCGGTAGAGGTTGACCATCGAGACAGTCGCAGCGAGCAAAAAGGTCGCAGCGGCCACGGCGCGCAGCGGCATCGTCAAGCGAGTCAAGCCAATGGCGACGAGCAGCAGCACAAGCGGGGCGGCCACGATGGCGCGGCTGGCGACATTCACGAAGGGCAAATCGGTTGCCACCAGGGTCAGCAGCGCCACGATAGCCAGCAGGGGGCCCACCGCAGAGGCCACGAGCAGGAGCAGCGGACGACTGGGGCGGCGGAGCGCCCACAAGGCTCCCGCCACGGCCACCAGCCCCGCCCAGGCCCAGGGAGACCAGGGGAAGAGCGTCTCACCCAGCAGGTAGGCGTACCAGGGATAGGCCAATTTGAGCGCAATTCCCACCGGGCTGGTTGCCAGGTCCGAGGCAGTCAGGTCGCGGCCGCTCTGGTCGGCAGCGGCGAG
>JACCSL010000159.1 GCA_013812995.1 Ardenticatenales bacterium
GGGCTGGCCGACAGAGCCGGGGTTGATAATGAAACGTACGTTCTCCGCCTGCGCGAGGGGCAGGGGAATGTTGATCGCGGGCTGGAAGGGAAGCACATCCTCATGGTCTACTTCTTGCCGGAAGATCACCGGCTTGTGCGTGTGACCGACGAGGCAGAAGCGCGTCTTAAAGTGAGGAAAGTTCTCGGCGGCGGTGGAGGGATAGAGCAGGTACTCCCAGATGGGATGGCGCGGGCTGGCGTGGGCGAGGGTGAAATCCGGGTGAACATTATCCATCCGCCCCTCCAGCCCCTCCAGAAAGGAGACCGAGTCCTTGCTCAGCTGCTCCTGCGTCCACAGGATCGCCTCGCGGGCCTCGGGGTTGAAATCACTGATATCGATCTTGTTCAGCGCAGCCCAATCATGGTTTCCCACCAGGCAGACGGTGGCGAGCTCGCGCATCTTCTGGACACATTCGTTCGGGTTGGGGCCATAGCCTACGATGTCCCCCAGGCACCAGACCTGATCGATGGTGGACAGATCCACAGCATTGAGCACGGCCTCCAGGGCCACGAGGTTGGCATGAATATCAGAGAGTATCAGGTAGCGCATGTGAGAAACTTGACCCTGTTATGGTGGGTAGAATATCGCAATCTTACCATAGGTAGAGAGGGGTCGCAACGCGTGCGCTACCCCAGCCGACCTGGCGCGAGGGTTCGCCTCGCCAGGCAGGCTGCGATATAATCAGCCGGAAAACGAGCGAGTATTCATGGAAACCAGACACCTTGATCTTCTCAGCGAGAACCCCCAGCAGACGCACGCGTTGGGGGCGCAACTTGGCACTCTCCTCCGGCCTGGCGACACCATCCTGCTTCACGGTGACCTGGGGGCGGGCAAGACCCACTTTACCCAGGGCATTGCCCGGGGCCTCGGCATTACCGAGGCGGTGCGCAGCCCCACCTTTACCCTTGTCAACGAGTACCACGAGGGGCGGCTGCCCCTCTACCACATCGACCTCTACCGTCTGATGGGCGATGGGGAGATTGCGACCGTGGGCGTGGAGGAATACTTCGAGACGGACGGCGTGACCGTGGTGGAATGGCCCGAGCGCGGCGAAGCATGGCTGCCCGCCGACGCCCTGCACCTCACCCTGACACCAATCAGTGAGCAGCAGCGCGCCCTCCACCTGGAAGCCACCGGAGCCCGTGCACAGGCCTTGCTTCAGGACTTTGCGAGGCAGCCATGCTCTTAGCCCTTGACAGTGCAACGCGGCAGGCAGGGCTGGCCCTCTACGATGGAGAGCGGATCCTTGCTGAAACTCTCTGGCAGGGAAATGTGCATCACACTGAGTGGATTGCACCTGCACTGGAGGAGGCGCTGCGTCGCATCCATGTCACCGCAGCGGAGCTAACAGCGGTGGGGGTCGCGGTGGGGCCGGGTTCCTTCACCGGGTTGCGCGTGGGTATTAGCCTGGCCAAGGGCCTTGCGGCGGCGCGGAACCTTCCTATCATTGGCGTCTCGACGCTGGATGTCACAGCGTACCCGCACCTCGATCGTGACGACCTGCTCTGTGTGCTTGTGCAGGTCGGGCGGGGGCGACATGCCTACACCTTTTACCGGGGTGCCTTCCCGGCGCTCTCCTCGCCTGCTATCGGGGACATCCACGCGGTGGCAGCGGCTATCGTGGCCCAGCCAGACGAGACGCCGGTTCGGGTCATCGGTGAGTTGAGCATGGACGAACGCCACGCCCTGGCGGAGACGTTAGGGGCGTGGGACCCTCTTCTGCCGCCCGCGCTGGCACTTCGTCGCCCCGCCGTCCTGGCTGAGATGGCCTGGCAGCGCTTCCAGGCTGGTGATGTGGATGACCTGCACACCCTTGAACCCATCTACCTACAAATTCCTCCCCCGAGCAACCCATGAGCGTCAAGGATCTGCCCTATCTCGTCGACTCGATGACCTTGAATGATCTCGACGCTGTCATGGAAATCGAGACGGTGGTCCATTCGGCACCCTGGCCAGCCAGCGCCTACCGCCATGAACTGGAGCAGAACAATCTGGCTCATTATATTGTGGTCATGCCTGCCCCGCAGCAGGCGCAGGTTCCGGCGGGAATTCGCGGGCGGCTGCGCGCGTGGCTGCACCGACCGCGTCGGGGTCGGCCCATTCTTGGCTATGGTGGCTTCTGGCTCATGGTGGGCGAGGCGCATATCAGCACCATCGCCGTGGACCCGGAATGGCGCGGGATGGGACTGGGCGAGTTGCTCCTGCTGGACTTGATCGAGCGCGCCCTCGACCTGGAGGCCGAGATGGTCACCCTGGAGGTGCGTATCTCCAACGTGGCGGCTCAGAATCTCTACCTGAAATATCAATTCGAAAATGTAGGTCGTCGCAAACGCTACTACCGAGACAACAACGAAGATGCCTACATCATGACCGCATCGGAGGTGCTCAGCGCGGACTATCGCGTGTTTTTGGATGAGCAATGGACTCGTTTGCAAGAGCGCTTCTCGCAGGTCTGAGTTGGAGGAACCATGCTAACGCCCGTCATGCAAGATTATCTCAAGGCTATCTATCTCCTTCAGCAGCAGGAGGAGAACGTCTCTACCTCCATGCTGGCCGAGCACAAGGGCGTCAGCGCGGCCTCGGTGACAGGGATGCTCAAGAAGCTCTCCCAGCTGGAATTGGTCGAGTACGAGCCCTACCGGGGGGTGCGCCTCACGGCAACGGGGGAGCGCGCGGCCCTGGAAACGCTGCGTCACCATCGCCTGCTGGAGTTGTTTCTGACAGAGAAGATGGGCTTTCAGTGGGATGAGGTACACGCAGAGGCTGACCGGCTGGAACATCACATCTCGGAGGCGCTGGAAGATCGCATCTTCGAGATGCTGGGCAGGCCAACGCACGATCCGCATGGGGATCCTATCCCGTCCATCACGGGCGAGTTGCCAACTTTGGAGCTCCACGCGCTGACCGCGCTGAACCCCGGCGAGAGTGGCATCGTGACACGGGTCCTCACTCAGGATGACGAGGTGCTGCGCTACCTCCGCGAGCTGGGGCTGGCGCTCAATGTCGCCATCGAGCTCGTGACTATGGCCCCCTTCAAAGGGCCTCTGACGCTGAGAGTAGATGGCGAGCGAGAGATCGCCGTCAGCCATGAGGTGGGGGAGCGGTTGCTGGTCGTGCACATCGCGCGCGCCGACGGTGAGGGAGACAAATAAAGCTGAGCGCGGGTGGCACATCATGCAAGAGTCCTGCCTCAAGGAGGGGGGCTCTTTCTTTGAGAGGGTCTGGGGGAAAGCAATGAGCAAGCAGGGCGACGCCGAGAAATCACGCGAGGCGCTTATCTCTGTGGGGGCGGCCTTCTTCTTGATGGTGCTCAAGCTCGTCGCCGGCTTTCTCAGCGGCTCGCTGGGTATCCTGGCCGAGGCCACGAACAGCGCGCTGGACATTGTCGCCAGCCTCGTGACCTACGCCGCTGTCCGCTACGCCGACCAGCCCGCCGATGAGGACCATCTCTACGGCCACGGCAAGGCCGAGAATCTGGGCGCGTTTGTGCAGAGCAGTATCATGTTGCTGACGTGCGGCTGGATTGGATGG
>JACCSL010000555.1 GCA_013812995.1 Ardenticatenales bacterium
GGAATCCACCGGCCTCGTCTGCTTTTTCCAGGACTATTTCCCACCAGAGCAGAACCTGCCGCCCTTCAGCCATGCAGAAGGGATTCCCTGACCAGGCTCTGGGGACTATTGGCGCTCAGTCTCGCCAGCGAGGCAGGAAACGTCCTGTTTGTTGTTGGTAGATGCGGTACGCCTCGCCAAAGCGTGCCCCTAGCTCGGCTTCTTCGCGCCCGACCAGTGGGAGTACCAGCACCATGAGGCCAAGCCAAGCAAGGCCCACCAGCGCATTGGCCGAGAGCAAAAAGAACGCTATCGCCCACAGCGTGAGGGTGGTATACATAGGGTGGCGCACCCAGCGATAGGGGCCGTGCGTGACAAGGCCCTGCCCGGCGCGCTGTTCTAGTGGCATCGCCCAGTTGCGGCCCAGACTCTGATGCACCCAGAGAAACAGCCCCACCGTCAGCGCTGCCAGGCCAACGCCCACCCACCGCAGGACTGGAGGCAACGACACCCTGGCCCAGGCGAGCCACCTGGGGCGCAGAATGTACAGCACCGTCATCAGTGCTGCCACCCCGCCGACTAGATCCAATAGGATATTACTCACCAGGATCGGGCGGGTTCTCTCGGTTCTACCTGCCTGCACGGCCTGCTTCCCGTAATAAATGCGCGTCAGTGTCAAGAGGCCAGACGCAAAGGTCAACAAGATGCGGAAGCCTCGTTCGTTGTTCATATCCTTCCCCTCTCTTTCTAAGGGTACAGCGCACCGCCTTGTACTCAATCGTGGCCTCCCCTAACGTCCGGCGAAGGGTGGGCCGAGAACCTCCTCCAGCAACTCCAGCGTGGCTGTGTCGGAGCCCACATACAGCACAATCAGTTGCCCCGCCTGGTAAAAATGAGGGGGCTCGATCCAGGTCATCATCGTCGTACCCACGGAATCGCCGGAGGTACTCACGGTGGCTGCCGACGCGCTGGCCGAGATGGCGTCGGCAAACTCGAAGAGCTGGAGTTGTTGGTCGCCGACATCCAACAACTGCGCCTCGACTAGAAAGAAGGGCTGCTCCAGGGAGCCCGCTGGCTGGACCTGTGCCCCCTGCGCGCCCAGTTCCTCCACGAGCGACACAGTATCCGTGACTGCGCCCTCCGGTGAGGGGGTTTCCTCCTCTGTGGCAGAGGGACTTGTTGCTGTCAGCGAAGGGGTAAGGGAAGTGGCCGTCGCTGTAGGTTCAGCGCCTGCTCCCCCAGGGGAAGGTGTCGCGTCCTCCCCAGCGGGCTGACTCGTTGCCGCAGAAGTCGGCGTAGCAGAAGGGGTCTCCTGAGCACCGGGCGTCGCTTGCGAGGTACAGGCGCTCAACAGGCCGAACAGCAGCAGGTAGAATAAGAGTCCAACGCGCAAGACGATGATCTGCCACCTCATTTCTCTCTCCTCCTCGTAGATGTTTCAAGCAGGCTCAACCCGCACCCCAGTGCGCATTGAGCCCTCCTTCTAACGTCCCTGTCCGGCCTCAGCGATGAGATCCCAGGAGGCTCCTCCATCTATCGAAAGGTAGACATGGCGCTCGAAGGTCGTCAGCGCTATCTCCTCGGAGCGTGCCGGATTCACAGCGATGTAGGCGTCCCATCCGGGGCCGCTATTGGAGGCGTATGCAGCGCCGTCACTGTTCCCGTCGCGGTATCGTAGACGCGAAGCGTCTGATAGCCGAAGAAGAGTTGCTCCCCTGTGGGAGCAAAGCTGGCGGCACTCACAGGTTCTATCTCTCCTACCCGTTGGAGTTGGTTGCCATAATCGGCGGAAAGAAAAAGCCCACTTTCCGTCGCCAGAGCGATGGTACTGGCCTCGGTCGGATGCACGGCGAGTTGGAGGGGTTGGGCTGTGAGACCTTGAACGGTGCTCGCCGCCCAGCTCTGACCCTCATCCAGACTGTGATGCAACCCTGGGGTCAGGCGCGAGTTTGGGGCAGGGGTGAACACATAGAGGGCATGACTCTTGTACCCAGCGCCGATCAGGTGGAAATCGCTCTCCTGTGAAAAGCCAAGCGTCGTGAGGGTCTTGCCCGCGTCGGTGCTCTTCACCAGCCCCAGCGGATTGGGGAGAGAGGAACCGGGTCCCGGATGCCCACTGCTGTAAAAACCCGTATCGGTGGCGGAGTAGCCCATGTAATCATTGACCGGCACCTCTGGAATCAACCATTCGCCCCCTACAAAGACTCGCAGCCCAGCATGAGCGGCGACCACCAGCCTCTCCCCATTTGCACTGTACCCTATGCCATGAATATCAGGCAACTCCACCGCTTCCCCGTGGCGATGCTCGATGGCCTGCGCCGCCTCGCTATGCTCATGCCGGGTCGTGCTGGTGAGGGAGCCATTCCATAGGTACCACCCGCCCACCGCCAGCACGGCGAGGAGCAGTAAGCCTCCTACAATCATATATCCAGCGCGCGGATTGGCAGGCGACCGCTGGTTTGTTCGTTGAGATCGTTTCATCAAAAATACTCCCTAGGGGGTGCTTGTCGCCTTGCTCTCGGTGATATGACCGCTGAGATAGCCTACGTAGGCGGGTACCAGGGGCAGGACGCACGGCGAGAGGAAGGACAAGAGGCCCGCAAGCATCGCCACGCCGTAGGTAAGTGAACCACCCTGCCCGAGCGGCGGATCGAAGTAGAAGCCGTTGCGTTGCGCCCAGATGGCGATGTAGAACAGTTGGTTCGTGAGCAGGAGGACACCCAGCGTGATAAGGAGCAAACCGCTCAAGAAGCGGATTTGCCTTGTGTACTGTTGCAAGCGGCGCGTCATGGTGAATGCCTGATCCAGCAGGAGACTGATTGCCAGGAAGGGCAGCGCCAGCCCGAGCGCATACCCACTTGCCAGCACCATCGCCTGCGCCGAGGTTTCGTGGCTGACGCCAAGGGTCAAAATCGCCCCGAGCGTGGTCCCGATGCAGGGACTCCAGCCCGCCGCAAAAAAGACCCCCATCAGGCCCGACGACAGGTAGG
>JACCSL010000177.1 GCA_013812995.1 Ardenticatenales bacterium
AGATGAGGGTCTTCTGGAAGGGTTTCAGTTGCCAGATTCCCCACCAGGACGGCCTTCCCCTGCTCGATGACCCAGCCATGCAGGCCGCTCTCTTCCAGTGGAAAACACTGGCCCGTCAGCTCCGAGAGCAGCTTTCCCTCCTCCACCAGCAGCGCGAGTTCAATCTGCTCCAGCTCGGAGCGGCAGAGGGTAACGATTACGCCATCGGGGGCCAGGAGCAGTTGTATCTCCTTATACAACTGGCTCAGCAGCGCCTCTCGCTCACCGACACCACTCGCCGCGAGGGCCAGCCGCTGGAGAGCCGCCAGTTGCTGAGATATCTTGGGGCCCGCCTTTTTCGCTCTCATAAAATATATTCTAGCACCTTCTGTCCTATATCCGCGACCTATTCTTGCCTCTTGCAAGGGCTGTTCCATCAGATACAGTGCATCCCTAGCGTACCCAGGGCACGCCGGGCGGCGTGCGGCTCGCCTCCTGGCCTCGCTCCAGCAGCACGATGTGCTGGCGATGCGCCTCCACCACCTGCTCGACCGTCGCCGCAAAGCCCTCACTCAGATAATCAACCCGTAGGGAGTCATCGGTCAAGAGGCTAACCGTCACCGTCACCGCTCTGTCGTAGGCGCTGAAGTGTAGTTCGACATACCAGATGGGTAGCTGGGTCAGTTCGTAACTCAACCCGCTAAGGAATGCGCGCTCGACGTTCCCGAACAGAGCGAGGTTGTGCGTGGCATGGATGATAGCCGCCTGCATGATGCTGGCGTAGGCAGGAATGGCTGCCATCGACTCGGCCATCACTTACCCCTCGAACTCCAGGCCATATTGTCTGTTTAGCTCGGCGCTGGCGCTGCCCTCCTGGATCATCGCACTCAGATCCGCAAAATAGCGCTCCAGCCCGGCGGGGGCCGCGAGAATCAGCGCGCGCACATGGCGCTCGCCACGATTGGCGAAGGCGTGACGCAGCTCACGCGGGATGGAGACCATCGCGCCAGGCTCCTCATCCAGTTGAAAGGTCAGTGTGCCATCCAGAATGTAGAAAGTCTCACTCTGCGAGACACTCTGCCCCTCACCATGAGAGAGGAAGAGAAAGTCTTGTGTCATGCTATTCCTCAATTCTACTTTCAAGGTCTGTTCGGCTGGGCCGTAATTTGCGCCTATCCTCCGAGGCGAGGATTAGTTGCCCAACAAGTGCCAGAGCGTAGATCAGAATCACCCACTCAATGGATGAAGAGGAAAAATAGGTATCCATAAAAAGATAGTCAGCATAGCCTGCTAGCAGTAACCCGATGAGACCATTGAACGCAAGCTTTTGCATGCCAGATCGATTTTTTAACAGTCTAAAAGCCAGAAACGACAATACAACCGCAGCCATAGCCGCAGGAAGATAGGTCACGAGGTAAGGAAGCGTCAAGGCGGAGGGATTCTGTATGATAAACAGTAGAAATTTGATTGGGGAAAGATGGAGCGTGGCCTCCATTCAACCGAGCACGCGCCCGCAACGCTATACCCCAGCAGAAGCAGCGCGAGGGCAAGGAGAGTGCTACGCATGGCGATGAAAAGAGCATAGGGGTTTAGCATGGCGACTCCTAGTGAACTTTAGAAGGAATGGATATGTCAAATATCGTGTGTAAGCAGCCGTGCCCTCCATTAGAGGGGTAGTCGATCCTCGAAAATGATGGCGAATTGGTTAAGGGCAGCGCGCCAATGCGGTACGGGCATGGTCCATTTGCGGGTAATGTTGCGCAAGGCCAGGTACAACAGCTTGAACAGGGACTCATCGGAGGGCAAGGCCCCGCGCGTCTTGAGCACCTTGCGCAAGGAACGATTGACCGCCTCGATGGCGTTGGTGGTATAGATCACGCGCCGAATCTCCTCGGGGTAGGCGAAGAAGGGCGTAAGGCGCTCCCAATTGGCACTCCAGGCACGACTAATGGTGGGATATGGCTTGTCCCAGCGCTCGGCAAACTCCAGTAGGGCGGTTTCGGCAGCCTCGCGCGTCGGGGCGCGGTAGATCTTTTTCAGGTCAGCGGCCACCGCTTTACGCTCTTTCCAACTGACAAATTTCAGCGAGGCGCGCACCATGTGGACCAGGCAGAGCTGCACCTGGGTGCGGGGGAAGCCCGCCTCAATCGCCTCGGGAAAGCCTTTGAGGCCATCGATACAGGCAATGAAAATGTCCTGCACCCCACGATTCTTGAGGTCGGTCACGACCTGACTGATGGACGCAGCGAGAATGACCATGTGCGGGCCTATGTGGCGCGCGGGACTCAGTGTGACTGGTACAATCCTACCTGCCTGATGATCTCTGGCGCGTCTGATAATGTGGTTCCCGCCTGGAGTGTCTGGGCCAACGCCGAGGCGAGGCGTATCTCGGATCGCTCCGACCTGCACCACCTGGAGGTCCACCACACGCAGGAATACGGCTCCTGGATTTTCTCTTACCTGGGGCGCACCACCAGCGCCAGCCTGTCCACCCAATCCGCCACGGATAGTAACGTCGCTGCCGCGAGCACCGATCTAATGCCGCTGGCTGAGGCGGAGAGCCATGTCGCGTACTCCAACTACTCCCTGCGTGGCGGAGCACTGGGCAAGCAGGTGGCGGAAAGCATCACGGTAGAGGGTGGTCTCACGGCGGTCACGTTCAGCCTGATCAGCAATAGCGAGCTTCGGGTAACGGTTGTCAGCCCGAGCGGCGTCGCTTACGAAAGTAGCGCCCACGCGTCGGCCCCCGGCGACATCCTCCAGGGCACGACCTACGCAGTACGCGTGGAGAACCCCGAGGCCGGACAGTGGCAGGTTCTCGGCACCCCCCAGAAACGGGGGGGCAAGGGTAGTGGGGGTTTCATGCTCTATGCCATCTACGAGGGTGGGCTGACAGTCGAGCTTGACACCGACCTGTACCAGGCTTACACGCCTAGTAGCCAGCTTCCGCTCACAGTCCATGTGAATAATGGGCAGGCTACCAAGGCCACGATCCTCGCCAACCTGCACAGCCGAGATAACAAGCGTGTTGCCAACACCCAGGGTGAGTTGAACGGTCGTTCAATGGCCCTGCCCCAGCAGGCGGGAAGCTACACCCTGGATCTGGTCATCACGGGCATCGCCGCCGATGGCACGCGCTTCGAGCGGACCCTCGTCACATCCCTCTCTGTAGGCGAGGAAATAGCAGGACGCTAGACCATCCAGAAAAATCAAAAAGTCCCGCAGGCGACCCCTGCGGGACTTTTTGCTGGCAGCGGATCCGCGCTCCCTTTACAACCCCACCTTGCCCGCGACATTGCCCTTAAATAGGTCCGCCTCGCGGATGTATTTCTGGACCATCTCGCTCGTGCGATGCCCCGTCTGGCGCATAATCTCCCACTCGGCAGCGCCTTCCAGGGCGGCGGAGGTGGCGAGGCCGGCGCGCAGAGAATGGCCCGCGAATTCAGCCGGGTCCAGCCCGGTGGCCTCGGCACAGCGCTTGACTACGAGCGCCACTGCCT
>JACCSL010000182.1 GCA_013812995.1 Ardenticatenales bacterium
GAGTACGCCTACCAGGGTCTCGTGCTAGACATCCTTGGCGCGGCGATGCTCGTCTTCGTCTACTGGTTCCGCAAGCGGCCCCCGCCCGCCCCCTAAAGAGAAAACAAGCCATCAGCATCATGATAACCCAACTGAGAAAGGTAGTTCATGTCCATGCGTCTCAGATTCATCGTTGTATTTGTGTTTCTTCTCGCAATGGGCCTTCTGGGTTGCTCTAGTCCTGACGGGCCAGTGCGGATTCGCATTCGTAACAGCAGTGATCAGGACTTCGAAAATTACTGGCTGGGGGCTGGCGGCGGTGGCCCGAGTGCCGTCCAGTATGGGGCAATTGGGCAGGGTGAGACCACAGCCTACAAGTCCTTTCCGACCACCTTTGCCCATTACAGCAAGTGCAACTTCATCACAGACGCGGGTGAGCAACTTATCGTTCTGACAGACATCCAGACCCAGCTCGGCGTCTCAGAGTTAGCGCCTGGTGCTTATACCTTCGACTATGACATTGTGGATGGGGTAGGACAACTGACCGTGATCCAGGATGAATAGCCGTTATCTCTTCATTGCTCTGGGTTATGCGCTGGTCACCCTGATTCTCTGGCGCTTGCACCATTATTCCGTGCAGGACTTCAGGCCACCCGGCGCAGGACCAGACATTCAGGCGCAGCTGAATTGGACGGGCCGAGCCCTGCGCGAGGGGGCGGGCGAGGCGACGCAAAGCTGGTACCCTGAGGGCTATTTCTTTGCACACGCCATCTATGGCTCCGCCCTCGTCAACCAGGCGCTCCTACAGCGCGATGATCCGGCGCTGCTCCAGCGCAATGTCGTGGAACTGGAGTGGGTCTTGCAGCGGCTGGAGAGTGACGCCGGGCGCGCGCCCTTCGCCCGGCAGCAGGCCGTGGAGTATGGCGTGTTCTACCAGGGGTGGTTGAATCGGCTGGTGGGCGGGTTGCTCCTACTCCAACCCGAGGGCGAACGAAGTGCGGAAAGGGAGGCGCAGTTCCACCGCCAGACGGAGGCGCTGGCCCAGGCATTCCTTGCCAGCCCCTCGCTCCACCTGGAGGCGTACCCTGGCAGCAGTTGGCCCGTGGACAATGTGGTGGCCCTCTCCTCGCTGCGCCTCCACGACGAGCTATATGGGACAGACTACCAGAGCGTGATCGACCAGTGGCTGGCGTATGCGCGCAGCCATCTGGACCCGGAGACGGGCCTGCTGCCACACGCCATCGACGCCAGAACGGGCCAGATTCGCCAGGGCGCGCGCGGCTCCTCCCTGGTGCTGGCCCTCATCTACCTCCCTGAGCTAGACCCCACCTTTGCCGAAGAGCAGTACAGCCGCTTTCGCACACTCTACGCTCAGCCTGTTATGGATTTTATCCTGTTCCGGGAGTATCCGCATGGCGTGAACGGCCCCTCCGATGTGGATTCTGGGCCACTACTGGGCGGAATAAGCCCGGTGGCGAGCGGGGTCAGCCTGGCCGCCGCCCGCGCCAACGGGGACGAAGAGAGCTTCGAGCGGCTGGTGCAACTGAGCGAGGTTGTGGGGATGCCAATCACGTTAGGCGGCGAGAAGCGCTTTATCTTCGGCCAACTGGCCGTTGGGGATGCGTTTCTCGCCTGGGGTAAAACCCTGGTTCCCTGGCGGGCCACCCCAACGTCGTACCCCGTCAATGACTATCCGCGCCTGACCTCGCCCTGGTATCTCTGGACAAATGGCATCGCCCTGATTCTCATGGTTGGGCTGGGGGCCTTGCTCTTTCGGGCGCGCCGCTGAATCCCCTGCGATGTCATCGTTTGGAGGTCATAGCCTGGTTGCCTTGGGCATCTATGCCTTGGGGCGTCGGCCAGCGGCGCGTTGGCAACAGGTGGCCTGGGCCGCGTGGCTTACGATTCTAGCCCTTGCGCCAGACATTGATTATCTCTTCCCTCTGTTTTATCTTCCCTACCCTACCCGCCTTACCCACTCCGTGCTGGGCAGCCTGTTGCTGCCTCT
Organism: Ardenticatenales bacterium; assembly: GCA_013812995.1. GTDB lineage: Bacteria > Chloroflexota > Anaerolineae > Ardenticatenales > Ardenticatenaceae > JACCSL01. The sequence goes on from JACCSL010000182.1 coordinate 1,988, forward strand.
TCTGACAGCGGCGGCGCTTTTCCTGGCAGGCCAGCGGTCAAACAAGTTGTGGGTGCTAACCTTCCAGGCGTTACTGGCGGGCCTCTCGCACCCGCTGCTGGATATGTTGGTGGGGGTGATGCCGCTCCCTCTCCTGTGGCCTCTCACCTCTGACACCTTTCGTCTCCCCTTCGGCCTGCTACCAAGCGCGGGCAGCCTACGCCTCGTCAACTACTTCTTCTATCGCAACTTGTTGATCGAACTGGGTGTTCTGCTCCCTCTCTTCCTTGCCCTCCACCGCCTTCGCCATAGCAACCCCAATCGTCCCGTTTCAATGTACCTCACCGCCGCCCTCCTGGCCATCACTGCCCTTTTCATGGCCTGGGCTGCGACACTGCAACGGTAGACTCCGCTAAATTTGACAACTGTACCGACCAGACGGTATAGTTGCTATATGAACGAGCGCAAACAACTATCGAAACGCGAGCAGATTCTTGATGCGGCGCGACGGGTGGTGCAGCAGCAGGGGGTTCACCAGCTAACCCTTGACGCGGTCGCGGCGGAAGCGGGTGTCAGTAAGGGTGGGCTTCTTTACCACTTCGCAAGTAAGGAGGCATTGATTGCCGCCATGCTGGCGCACTTTCTGGACACCTTCGATGCTGAGGTACAGGAGGTCTATGCCACCGCGCCGGAGCAACGGGGTCGGTGGCTACGGGCCTATGTCCATGTCAGTTTCCGCTCGGCGGACTATCACCCGAGCTTCATCGCGGCGGTGCTGGCGGCAGTCGCCAGCCACCCGCTCCTGCTGGCCGCGTTGCAGGAGCAGTATCGTCAGTGGCAGCAACACGCGATGGAGGATGGGGTCTCCCTGCAAACCACGCTCCTGGTGATG
>JACCSL010000194.1 GCA_013812995.1 Ardenticatenales bacterium
GACGACGTAGGCACCCCAGAAGAGCCAGTTGCTCGGGCCAGCCGGGCCGTCCGGTAGCTTCACGACATCCCAGTTGAACTTGGCGCTGCTGCGCATCCCTGGCGTCGCCCAGCGACCATTCTGGAACATACCAACCGTCCCAGCCAGGAAGGGTGGCTCGGCATCCTCGCCGTAGGGAACAGCGACATCATGCTCCTGGTACAGGCTGGTCTGGAAGGCCAATCCTTCCAGCGCTGCCTCACTATCCAGTGCGCAGGAGGTGCGATCCTCGTTGTAGAAGTTGCCACCCGCCGCGTTGAGCCAGTAGCCGTAAGGGCCCCACCAGGCGTTCTGCCCAAAGCCCTTGACATCATCGCCGAGTGCATCCACTGCCTGCGCGGTTTCCAGGAAGGCATCCCAGTCCCACTCGCCATTGGCGGCCAACTCGCGCGGGTCGGCCACGCCAGCTTCCTCGATAAGATCGAGGTTCAGGTAGAGCACGAAGGTAGACACGTCGCGGGGCAGCCCCCACAGTGTCTCGCCCGAATTGGCTGTTTCGGGGTTGTAGGTCAGGTGGAACATCGGACCGGGGTAGAAATCCTCGTCCTTGTACTCGGCATCGGCGGCGGCGTAGCTGCGCATGTCCATGATGAGGCCGCGCGTTGCAAAGTCCGCAATGTCAGTGCCAGGAATCCAGAAGACATCCGGCGCGGTACCCGCCGCGATTTCCGTCTTCAGCACGTCCTGATAGCTGGCGGTCTCGCTGCCACCGGGCTCATAAGCGAGGGTGACCGTTTCCATCTCTTCGTCCAGCGTGTTGCTGACGCTCTGGTAGACATCGATCTCCGCCTGGTTATCGGGTCGGGTTCGCCAGCGCAGGGTGACAGGCTCGCCGCCCTCGCTGCCAGTTTCCCCTGAGGGTGTCTCGGGGGTTTGCCCGACTGGCGTGGCAGGTGCGGTGCCCGAACAGGCAGCAAGGCACAGGGCGAGGAGCAGAATCAGCATGGCAAGGGGTGATTGACGCAATAAGGCTCGTTTCATAAAAGTTTTTCCTCCTTTGGAAAAGGGTTATTACAGAAAGGTGAGTAGACGTACGTCAAGGGCTAACTTTCAGATAGGGTTCCTCCTTGCGGGGGGGCGGTCGAGGCACGGACGACGAGGCTGGTGGGCATACTGACTTCCTCTCTTTCCAATAAGGACTGGCTCTGGATGAGGCGGAAGAGTAGGGTGGCGGCTCCTCGACCCTGCGCATACGAAAGCTGTCGAACGGTTGTTAGCGGCGGATTGCAGCGTGCGGCGACCGGGGTATCGTCAAAGCCAGCCACGGACACATCCTGTGGAACCTGATAGCCATGCTCACGCAGCCAGCGTAGCGCGCCTGCGGCCATACGATCATTGAAGGCAAAGATGGCCGTGGGGGGCGGCGTTAGTGCCATGAGATGCTCGGTTTGTGCATACCCGGAGGCCGTACGGAAGGTTCCAAAAACCCGGAGCGATTCCTCTAAGGGTATAGTGGCTTGATGGAGGGCGGCCCGATATCCATCATAGCGCGCCGCCGTTGCCAATCGATCCGATGCGGGGCCGCTGATGATGCCAATCCGTCGATGGCCCAGGCCGATGAGATACGCGGTGATTTCCTGTGCGCCCTGAAAATCATCGGCATGGACACATGAAATCTTGTCACTGTACCCGACCGCTACCACCGGATAACCGCGCTCTTGGAGCAGCGAGTAACCTATCTCTCCCAGACTCCCCTCCACAATGGCTCCATCGATGTAACGCTGTGCCAGCAGGCGTCGATAGGCCGAGAGACGATCATCCGCCGTCGCCGTGGACAGGAGCAGCGCGCAGTTGTTCTCCGTCACTACCTCATTGATGCCCTGTAAAATCTGGAGCAGATGCGGGTCGGAAAAGAGAAAGTTGGAGTCGTAGGAGACGACCATGCCCAGGATGTTGGTGCGTGCCCCCGCTAACCCCTGTGCCGCCGCATTCGGAACATAATTGAGCAGCTCCACGGCATCCCGTACCTTTGCCCTTGTCTTCTCCGAGATATACGGCTGCCCCGAAAGCACCTTGGATACGGTCGCTGTCGAGACCCCAGCCGCTTTTGCCACATCGTAGATCGTGACCGGCACCGCTCCTCCTTACGATTGACCGTTAAGCGCTTTCCGAAACGCTTTTTGAAAAAGGCGACCTGCTTTGTCGCCCCCAGAATCCCTTTCGGAAACCGCTTACCTATTGACAGGATACATGGTTGTCAGTTCAACTGTCAAGATGGCAAGTCAAAAGTCAAAAACGGCATTAGATAGATTGACAACTATTTTTGCCCTTTGCCTTTTGCCTTTTACCCTGCCGTATCTTAGAATGCGCCCCGTGGACGACCCGATACCTCCTTCCTCCCCTCCTTCCTCTCCGCCCCCACGCCGCGAGCGTCTTCGAGCCCGCTCTTTACCCTTTCCCGCCTCGGTCATCTGGGTTGTTCTAGGTACCATCGTGGTGCTCTGGGGGCTGTGGAGCGTACGCCCGCAGACCCGTGGCGCAGGCGACGGCTCTGGCGGACCGTCCCCGCTTGTGGGCAGCAGCCCGACGGCTGCGGAGCGCCCTGCCCTGCGCCCCATTGAGCCTGTACTGGACTCTGTTCCTCCCGTGCCGCACACGGATACGGGCGCTGTAGGTCACCTAGAGTTGACACCCAGGGTCGGCGAGGAAGAGAGCCTTCCCGATTCCTACACCATTGTGGGGGGTGACACACTGGGGCTGATTGCGACGCGCTTTGAGATTTCCCTGGACGATCTGATGGAACTCAACGGCATCACCGACCCGAATACCCTCCAGGTGGGGCAGGTGCTCTTGCTGCCACGGCGGGTAGCGCTGGCCGCGCCCTACCAGAAGCTGCTGCCGGATAGCGAGGTGATTCTCAGCCCCACCTACCAGGACTTTGACCTGTGCGCCTTCGTCACGGAGCAGGGCGGCTTCCTGACCGAGTACCGCGAGGTGGTCGAGGGAAGTGACCTGGACGGCGTGGAGATCATCGAGCGGGTAAGCCAGCGCTACAGCGTGGGGCCACGGCCCCTCGTGGCGATGCTGGAGTACCAGAGCGGCTGGGTGACGCAGAAAGAGCCCGAGGAGCGCGCCTACCCGATGGGGCTGAAGGATCCCGCGCGCGCAGGACTCTTTTTCCAACTCTCCTGGGCCGCCAATCGTCTGAATCAAGGCTACTACGGCAAGTTCACGGGCCGCGATCTTCAACTGTACTTCAAGGATGGGACACGCGCGCTCTACGATGAGGAGACAAATCCCGGCACAGCGGCGCTCCAGAATGTCTTTGCGGTGGGCAACGACCCTGATGCCTGGGGGGTGGCGCTTGCCGAGGACGGCTTCTATGCCACCTATCTCGCCCTGTTCGGCGATCCCTGGGCCAGGGTGGTGGAGCCTCTCATCCCCGAGTCACTGGAGCAGCCCACACTCGCGCTGCCGTGGAGCAGTGGCGAGATCTGGTATTACACGGGCGGGCCGCACGGCGGCTGGGGTGATCTCTCCGGCTGGGCAGCGTTGGATTTCGTTCCCACGGAGACGCTAGGCTGCGAGGCCGCGACTCAGTGGGCAACCGCCGCCGCCGCTGGCAAGGTCATTCGCAGCGAAAATGGCGAGGTAGTGCTGGACCTGGATGGGGATGGTTTTGTAGGGACCGGCTGGACGCTGCTCTACATGCACATGGCAAGCGCGGGGCGCGCTGGTCTGGGCAGCGAGGTGGAGCGGGGTGACATCATTGGCCGCCCCTCGTGCGAGGGCGGCTTTTCCGATGCGGCGCACCTCCACATTGCGCGTCGCTATAATGGTCAATGGATCGAGGCGGACGGTGCCACTCCCTTCATGCTGGGGGAGTGGCGTGCCCAGTTCGCCTCAAAGAGCTACGATGGCTATCTCGTGCGAGGGGATGAGCAGCGCGAGGCCTGTGCCTGCCGCCAGGAAGAGCTGAACGGCATCCGGGCCCCCTGAGAACGACTATTTCTTGCCAACCAGCAGATAGATGGGCATCTCGCCCTTGCCCTTGACCTGCATGAGACCCCGCTCCTCGAACTCATAGAGATGGCGGACCCGATCGTAGGTCGCGGAGGTCACCTGAATGCTGTTGGCAAAGCCCATCGCCTCCATACGACTGGCCGTGTTGACCGTATCCCCCCACAAATCATAGATGAACTTCTTCGTACCAATCACGCCCGCGACGACCGCCCCCGTGTGGAGGCCGATCCGTACCCGAATGGGCTCGTCCAGCACCGTCATCCCATTGGCGAGCACCTCGCGCATGTCCAGGGCCATCTGAGCGACAACCTCCGCGTGGTCGGCGCGAGGGGTGGGCAGACCCCCGACCAGCATGTACGAATCCCCGATGGTCTTGATCTTTTCGAGGCCATGGAA
>JACCSL010000196.1 GCA_013812995.1 Ardenticatenales bacterium
GCCCCCAGGTTGGCGAGGCCCCCATCGCTCGTGCCCGCCACCACAGGCAGCGCCAGCGGCCACCCTACCGCGCTGGCCGCCTCAGCGGTGAGCCCTCCCACGATGGTCTGCGGCATTACCAGCGCCGGCAGTTGCTCCGCGCGAATCGCCGCCAGCGCCAGGGCCTCCTCATCCCAGCGCAGTCGCTGGATATCCAGGAGCCCGCTGGTCGAGGCTAGACCGATGTCGGTGGCCCACTCCGCAGACAACTGATGAAGCACCCAATCCTTGAGGGCCACATAGCGGGTCGCGTGGGGCGCTGCCTGCGCCTGGTACCAGCGAAGGCGGGCGGGATGGTAGGAGGCCTGGAGAGGGCAGCCGGTACGTTGGTAGAGCGCGTGCGTATCCGTTTGGGCACGCAAATCAGCAAGCAGGGAGGTGGCTCGCTGGTCGGCCCAGGTCGTCGCCGGGGCCAGGGGAATGCCCTTGGCATCCAGGGGAAGGAGGCTGTGCATGGCCCCGCTCAGGCAGAGGGCGCGGGCCGCGCGGGGCTCGCATTGGGTGGCCAACGCTCGCAGCGTCTTGACAACGCCCTGCCATACATCGTCTGGCCGCTGCTCCACCCAGCCAGGGCGCGGGAGGTGCAACCCGTAGCCCCGCGCGGCCGATGCGACCACACGCCCTGCGAGGGTCAGGGCCACCGCCTTGCAGCGGGTGGTGCCCATGTCCAGCCCAATAACATAGGGTTCTAGTTGCTCCATGCGACCTCCTCGTGGCACGGAAATTGTTTTAACAGAGCAATATCTTATTCATTTGAAGGTCGAGGAGGCATCAATGAACTCTCTATTGGCCAAGCCCGCACAGGCTATTCTAGCCCTTATGCTCCTTCTCGGTGTGTTGATTGCCCCGTCTGCCACGTCCGTCCTTGCGGGTGATGACACAGGCGATAGCTACGACTGGAGCGATGGGGACTGCCCAGAGGGCTACACCTGGAGTGGCGATGGTTGTGCTCTGGGGTATGACTGGAGCGACGGCGACTAAGCGAGCTTATCGGATCCATCCCACTGCACCAACCCGTACCTGCTGAGTTCTCGCACGCCCGAGGCAATCTCCTCGGGTGTGTAGTACCAGTCAAACTCGCAGCTGGGAAGGACGTGCGCAGGGATGTGAGTCGCCAAAGCCCGCCAGTCAATGGTGCCCTGCCCTGGTATCAGGTGGTCTCGCAGCCCATTGACATCGTGATAGTGCAGACCCAGCAACCGCGTGGGGGCAAGCTGTGCCCACGCCAGGAGTGACTCCACCCCGAGGCGCTCCAGAATCGTCGCGTGTCCTGTATCCACCCAGAGTCCCACAATATCCGCCCCAAACACCTCAAGCAGTTGCCGCGCCTCCTCTACATTGGGAATAGATAGAACCCACTCACTATTTTCAAGCCCGATTTTTACACCCGCCTCGCGCGCGTGAGGCACCAACTCGGCTAGAGAGCGATGTGCCGCCTCGACATAGCGTTCGGCGTTCCCCGCCCGTAATTCTCTCACAAAGCCCAGAGTTTCCAGAAAAATGCTCTCTTCCCGCTGCCCCTGTAGCCAGCGAGCGCGTAGCGCGTTTTCCCACCGATGATCCAAGCCATCCACGCGTCCCAGATGCATCACTACCACCTCCACCCCCAACCTCGCTGCCCAGGTGATGCTGTGCCGGGCGGCGGCGACGGCGCGCGCGCGGCGCGTCTCGTCCGAGTCGCTTAGCTCAGGAACGTGGCCGGGGTTGGGGCAAGGATGGTGTAGCACGCGGACCAACGGTACGACTTCTACAGGAAGGGCATGGAGCATCTCGGGCGTGACCACATGGCTTAGTTCCACATGATCAAAGCCTATCTGGCGCGCCTCCACGATAAAGTCAGCGAGGTCGCTGTGGCGCAACTGGCTCCACATGGTGGAGAGGGCAGGGGGTAGAGGGGTCAAAGGAGTCCTTGAACATTAAAATGGGTGGCGTGGCAACTGCCACACCACCCATTGTGTTAGAAAGGTTGCTTTGTTGAAAGCTAGCCCTGAGCGAGCTCTTCTTCCTCGGGACCCGTGCGCTGGATACGCTTGGCCTGGAGGTCTTCTTCTTCAGGGTTGCGCTGAATGCGCTTGGCCTGGAGTTCCTCTTCCATCGGGTTGCGCTGGACACGTTTGGGCTGGATGTCTGGGAGATTTTCCGTTTGAGGAATGTGAGAAACCTCGTGCAACATCACCTTCGGGTCACTCGCGGCTTTGGAGGTGGCGTAGATATCTGAGCCAACCGCGGCAGCCGTGGAGCCCAGCGAGCGATTGATCGCC
>JACCSL010000244.1 GCA_013812995.1 Ardenticatenales bacterium
ACGATATCCATCTCCCCGGATGTCCCTATTGCACCTTCAAGTTCGCGCCGCCAAAAGCCCGTACACACTTGGAGGTAGTAGAACCCATGCTATCGCCCCCAGAGATTGTAGTGGTACAACAACCCTCCTATGTGGCTGCCCGCATTGAAGCATTTATAGATAGGTTGACGGCTGCACCCTCTACACCCCCAGCCGCCCCACCTGCCTCTGCCACGCTCCCTGCTCCTCAACCATCTTCGCTCCCTCCCGTTCCCCCAGCCAGTGGAATAGCTGCTTTCTACTATCTGTATCTGGCACGACGTGTGCTCCGGGTGGCGGTCTATATCTGGGTAGTGCGCTGGATTCTGGCTTTTATACTGGAGGGGATGCGCTGAGGTGTGATGTGATACTTTTCTGCTTTCGGGGAATACAACAGCAGCGGGTATCCCTGTCGTTGGCCGCGACACCCAGAGAGCAAAGAAAACCCTCTTTCCGTCATCAGGAGAACGGGTGAAAGGGGCTCCCCCGTTTGGGGGAACAACAAAGAAGCCTCCCGATAGGCCGGGAGGCTTCTTGATAGAGGAGACGACGATTAGCGCTTGGTGACGCGCTGGTACTTGATGAGATACTCGACGTGCATATTCCAGTTTCGCTTGTCCAGGTTGCCCAGCCCCATGCCGGTGACCCGCTCGCTTGGTATGCCGTCAATATAGATGGTATATGCCTGGCTGTGAGCATACATCGGGAAGTTCGCACCATACTCGGGGAAGGGCTTGGGCTCCATCACGAGTTGCTGGCTGCCGCTGGCCCAGGCAATGGTGACCGTCTGACCCACCACGCGGTTACCGCTTTCATCCAGCGCATCAACGTAGATCGAGTGGCGACCGCCCGACTGATCGATATCGTGCCAGAGGATTTCCGTCACGCGCCAGTACTGCTGGCCCACGGCAACGTTGGCGGGCTGGATGCCGACGCCGAGCGCGCCCAGGCGAGAATCGAGGTTACGACCAGGCTCTGCCGCGACAGGGGCGGGGGCGGGGGCCGTCACTGGCGGTACCGGCGCTGGTACACCAGAAACAGGCGTACCGTTGTCGGGCGTCAGGGCGGCGGCGGGCAGGTGGCCGAGCTCCTTAGCAATGTCACCACCGTTGGCAACGGTAACCTGACCTGCGCGGGCCCAGGGCACATCCTGCTTCCACTCCTGTAACACGGCGCGCTGGGTGCGAATCGCATAGTGGTTGCCCATATCTGTCACCTCGGAGGTCGGCAGACCAAAGAAGGTCATTGGGTCACTCACCGCGAAGTAGGCAGTGCGCAGCGCAGGGCGGGTGCTCAGGAGCGCCTGGCGCATCTGAACGGCCTGCTGGAAGGTCGCATTGGGACCTTCCCACCCTTCAGCAAGTTGGAAGGGGGTCTGGCGTTTTTCGTTCAATGTCTGATCCAGGCCACCCCGGTGCAACTCGTCAAAGACGTTCACGAGGGCTACGGTGCGGCTGTCAGGCCGCCACTGGAAAACAGCCTTCTGGAAGGCCTGGGTGATGAATCCATCGCGGCTGAAGCGCTGCGAGATCGGGTAGCCGACGTTCTGGAGACCATAGCGACGGAAGGCGGCCAGGAAGTTCGCGTTGGTGTCATCACAGACGGAAAAACCACCCGCCTGAGCATAGAACTGGCAGGTTGCGCCAGCGGCAACGGGCGGGGCGATCCCGGCACCCGGCGGGGCGAGGATCGGCGCGGGATTGTTGGGGGCCGGGGGCTGCTGCGGAGCAGGCTGCGGCGAGTTGCGGAACTCCACGCGGGCAGCATTGGCGTCGCCCGGGTTGCAGCTGGCAGAGGTGCGAACCTCGATTGGGTCTGACAGCAGATTGCCGCTGCTATCCTCGATGGCTACATACCAGGTGTTGGCAACAGCGATCGTGTTCAGGGTGAAATCCCAGCCAGCCGCGTTGGTCTCCGAGCGAACATATTGACCCGCCGTGGCGTGGAGCGTTTGTCCATTCGGCCACCAGAGACGGACCTTGGCCCCAACCTGGGGGGTTCCGTCGCGGTTCAGTACCACGCCCATAACCTGAGTGATACCACAGTTCGTGTAGGTGTTGGTGACCCGGCCGGTATATGGCTTTTCGGCGGCCGAGACAGGGGCTGTGAAGGCCGACAGCGGGATCACAGGTGCAAGGATCATCATAATGAGTATCCATGCAAGGAAACGGGAGGGAAGTTTCATCATCGACAAGACTCCATATAGGGACGCTTGCACGCCCGATTGATTCTCTGCCAGGGGCAGAGACAACGGGGCTTATTCTATGGATTGAGGACGAGATGACAAGTTTTCGGGGTCGTTGTAAACTTCCTCGTGGTTGGTAGCCTCCTTACCCCCACGGAGGACAGGATATGCATCCCACAGAAGTCACCATTCTTTTTGCAGAGATTCTTTCCCAAAATGCGTCGGATGAGTCTTCCCACCGTGTCCTGCGCGCGCGCCTGGAAGCCATCGTGCGGCGCTATGATGGGTCCATTGTCCAGGCCCCACCGGGAGAGGAGGCTATTGTGGCGCTCTTCGGCGCGCCGACCGCCCAACCGGAGGACCCGGAGCGCGCGATTCGCGCTGCCCTCACCATGCAGGCATCGCTCGCCTCCCCGGATAAGTCCACGCCCGCCAAGCTGGTCCTTCGCATGGGCCTCAGCACGGCTCAGGCAACGATGCGCCTGGCAGAGCAAGGTCAATACGAGGTGGAGGGCGCGGCGCTCTACCTGGCCCGTCTTCTGGCGCGGGCAGCCAGCCCCAACGAGATTCTTATCTCCCCGGAGAGCCATCGCCGGGTGGCAGGTCAATTCGAGCTATATCCTCTCCAACCTGTCCTTCTGGATGGTCAGAAGGCTCCCATCTCGCCTCACCGAGTTCAGGGGGAACGGTGGGAGACCACGCGTGCCTCGCGACGGGCGGTCGAGAACTTCGAGAGCCGCCTGGTGGGGCGGGCGGCGGAGCTGCAACGCTTGCAGGCCATCTTCAACCGGACCGAAGAGAGCGGTCAGCTTCAGGTGGTCACCGTTCTGGGCGATGCGGGCCTTGGCAAGTCCAGTCTTCTACGGGCTTTTAGCGAGTGGATCGAGGCGCAGCCCGAAACCGTCCGCTTTTTCAAGGGGCGGGCCAACCCGCAGATTAGCACGCAGCCCTATGCGCTCATCCGCGACATCTTCGCCTTTCGCTTTGGGATACGCGAGGGCGAGGCGGTCATGGCACGCGCGAAACTGGAGCAGGGCATCCGCAAGTTCATGGGCGCGGAGGGAACCGAGAAGGCCCACCTCATCGGCCACCTACTCGGCTTCGATTTTTCCGAAAGCCCACACATTCGGGGGAGCCTCAGTGATGCCCGCCAACTGCGCGAGCGCGCCTTTCGCGCCATTACCCTCTTTCTGGAGGCCCTCACGAGCGAGCGACGGGATGCGGTGCGGTTGCTCCGGGCCATGCCGGGTCATGGGGACCGCCCGCTGGTTGTCATTCTTCTGCAAGATATTCACTGGGCCGATGATGGCTCGTTGGATTTATTGGAGTACCTGGTTCAGAGTTGCCGTCAGGTTCCCCTTTTACTCCTGGCCACAGCCCGTGCGCGCCTATGGAGCAGCCGCCCCAGTTGGGGCGAACGATGGCCCGAGAGCCTTCATACGCTGCTGGAGGTAGCGCCCCTGTCATTCCCCGAGCGGCAGCAACTGGCGACCGCCCTGCTTCATCAACTGGATAATCCCTCTCCCGACCTGATGTCTCTGCTGATCAACCAGAGTGAGGGGAGCCCACTGCACATGGAAGAACTCCTCAAGGTGCTGCTGGAGGAGGGTGTCATCACCGCCCCGCCTGGAAGTGCCCGCTGGAGCCTGGACGAGCAGCGGCTGGCGGAGACATCCATTCCGCCCACGCTTACTGGAATTATGGAGCGTCGGCTGGGTCGACTTCCTACGCTGGAGCGGGAAGTGCTCCAGCGCGCGGCGGTGGTGGGACGCATTTTCTGGGATCAGGCGGTGGCCTGGTTGTTGGACGACGCGCCTGCGGCGGCTACCTACGAGGTTCAGGTGGCCCTCCGAGGGGCGCAGGAGCAGGGGCTGGTCGCGGAGCGGCAGAGCCCCACCTTCGAGGGCGTGCGCGAGTTTGTCTTTCGCCAGGGTCTCTTGCAGGAGGTGGCCTACGCCAGCCTGAGCGAGGGGCAGCGGCAGTCCTACCATGCCCAGGTAGCCGCCTGGTTGGTGCCACAGTCGGGCGAACGCGGGGAGGAGATCGCAGGGCAGATTGCGCGTCACTACGAGCTATCGGGACATAATGAGGAGGCTGCCCACTGGTATGGCCGGGCCGCCAAGCGCGCGCAGGATAGTTCTCTGCCGCAGACCGCGTTGACCTACTATGAGAAGGCGCTGGCGCTGCTACCCGACGCCTCAAAGGACGCAGGAGGGCCATTCCTCACCCTGTTGGAGGGGTTGGGGCAGATGCTGCGGCAGCAGGTGCGCTATGAGGAGGCCATCACCACCTTCCATACCCTCATTGAGGCCGCGCAGGAGGCAAACGATGCCATTGCGCAGATGCGCGCCCTGAACAACCTGGCAATGACCCATGACATCCAGCGCGATCATCGAAATGCCCTGAAGTACGCGGAGGAAGCAGAGCAGATGGCAGCGCAGGCGGGCGAGGTCGGCCAATCGGAGCTGGCCGGGGCGCTGTGGCTGGCGGGCGTCTCTCATTTTCGCCTGGGCCATCTGGACGCTGCTAAGGAAAAGGCTGAGCAGTCCCTGACCCTCAGCACGTCGCTCAACGCTCAACGCGTGATGGCACGTAGCCATAGCCTTCTGGGGTGGATCCATGATTCAGCGAGCCGCTACGAGGAAGCGGGCAATGCCATGCGCCGCGCCCTAACCCTTTTCCGGCGTATGGAAGATCGCCAGGGTATCAGTGTCATGCTCAACGACCTGGGGGTGAGTGCCTCCGCTCAGGGCGATTACCGCGCCGCGCTGCCACTCTTCCAGGAAGCACTGACTCTGGCACGCGAGGTCAGCGTGCGGAGCCTGGAAACCTCCATCCTGACCAACCTGGGGGGCATTCATGTCGGGCTCGGTGATTTTGGCGGGGCCGAAAACGAACTGCGCGAGACCCTCCGGCTGGCCGATGAGAGCAAGCAGAGCGGTAGTTCGGAAAGCTATCGCTACCTGGCAGAGGCGCTGCTGGGGCAGGGCCAGATGGAGGAGGCGTGGGGTGCCGCCCTGGAGGCACTCCGCCTGGGCCATCGCTCCGGTCGGAAGGAGCACATGGCCTCCGCCTGGCGTACCCTCGGAACGCTTCTCTGCCAGGGTAGCGCGCCGCAATTCTCCAAGGGCTTCTCGATAGATGAGGAGACGAGCACGCTGCTCG
>JACCSL010000256.1 GCA_013812995.1 Ardenticatenales bacterium
CGCCCAGCCCTTCTTCGACAGCGTCTTGGTGATCGCCGCCGTCAGGGACGTTTTACCGTGGTCCACGTGCCCAATCGTCCCGATGTTCACGTGCGGCTTGTTGCGTACAAATTTTTCCTTGCCCATGAAAGAACCTCTCTTAAAAACTTGGTCTGAAAGTTGATCGTTTGGGGTGACTTACTTGCGCTTGCCTGCAATAACCTCGTCCGCCAGATTCTTGGGGAGAGCTTCGTAGCGCGCAAACTCCATCGAGAAGACCCCACGGCCACTCGTGCTTGAGCGCAGGTCGGTGGCATAGCCAAACATCTCGCTCAATGGGACAAAGCTACGGACAGTGGTGCTACCATCGCCGCGAGGCTCCATACCCTCAATCTGACCTCGGCGACTGGATAGATCACCTACAATCGACCCTGTGTACTCATCTGGTATGACCACTTCAACCCTCATCAAGGGCTCCATGATAACAGGACCAGCCTTGGGAACCGCTTCTTTCAACGCGAGAGAGCCAGCAATCTTGAAGGCCATTTCAGACGAGTCAACGTCGTGGTAGGACCCATCAATGACGCGAGCTTTCACATCGACCATCGGATAGCCAGCGATGATTCCACCTTCCAGGGACTCTCGGATGCCCTGCTGGATGGCCGGGATGTATTCCTTGGGGATGGAACCACCCACGATGCCGTTCTCGAAGACAAATCCTTCGCCGAGATTCGCCGGACTAAACTCTACCGTGCAGTCGCCAAACTGCCCCTTACCACCCGTCTGGCGCTTATAGAGCCCGCGCGAAGTGACGGGGCGGGTGATGGTTTCGCGGTAGGCAACCTGGGGACGACCAACCTGGGCGCTCACCTTGAACTCGCGCATCAAGCGATCCACCAGTACTTCAAGGTGCAGCTCGCCCATACCGGCAATCTCTGTCTGACCACTATCCGGGTTGTTTTCAACGCGAAATGTCGGGTCCTCTTCTGCCAAGCGGCGCAGGCCTTCAGACATTTTATCCTGATCTGCCTTGGAGTTGGGCTCGATGGCGACCCGGATGACAGGCTCAGGGAAGGTTATCTTCTCAAGGACGATAGGATTATCGGAATCCGCGAGGGTATCTCCGGTGAAGGTATTTTTGGGGCCAAGAATGGCACCAATGTCCCCAGCCCGAATCTCAGTGATATCTTCTCGGCTGTTGGCATGGAGGCGAACCATACGACCGATGCGCTCTCGTTTGCCCTGGGTCGTATTAGCCAGTGTGTCCCCTGTCTTCAAAATACCGGAGTACACCCGCACAAAGGCGAGGCGTCCCACATAGGGATCCACAGCAATCTTGAAGGCCAAGGCTGCCACTGGCGCATTGACATCGGGTGCGCGAGTGAGGAACTCCTCTACGTCATCCGGATCGGTACCCTTGACAGGCTCCACATCCATCGGGGAGGGCAGGTAGTCCACAACCGCATCGAGGAGGGGCTGAACACCCTTATTGCGCAGGGCAGAACCACAGAGGATAGGAACTAGCTTATTCGCCAGCGTTGCGCGGCGCAGAGCAGCCATCAGTTCCTCACTGGAAATCTCTTCCCCCTCAAGGTACTTCAGGGTCAGTTCTTCGTCGGTCTCTGCAATCCTCTCAATCATCTCCTCGCGCGCGGTTACTACCTCGTCCGCCATATCGCTCGGGATGGCGCTCTTCTCACTCTGTGCACCGAGTTCGTCTGTGTAAATAAGAGCAGTGTTCTCAATGAGATCGATGATGCCCCGGAAGGTATCTTCGACGCCGATGGGGAGCTGAATTCGTACGGGCTTCCCATTCAGACGATCTATAATCATCTGAATCGTACGCTCAAAATTCGCGCCGGTGCGATCCATCTTGTTGATGAAGCAGATGCGCGGCACGCTGTATCGATCTGCCTGACGCCAAACTGTTTCGGACTGAGGTTCGACCCCAGCCACGGCATCGAAAACCACCACACCACCGTCGAGCACGCGTAGAGAACGCTGAACCTCAACCGTGAAGTCAATGTGCCCAGGGGTGTCGATCAGGTTAATCTGATGGTCACGCCATTCGGTAGTGGTGGCAGCCGCCGTAATCGTGATACCACGCTCACGTTCCTGTTCCATCCAGTCCATGGTGGCCGCACCCTCGTGAACCTCGCCAATGCGATGGGTCTTGTGGGTGTAAAACAGGATGCGCTCGCTGGTGGTTGTTTTGCCAGCGTCAATATGGGCGATAACGCCAATATTGCGAATCTTATCCAGACTAATACTCATGGTTTGATCCTTCTTGCCAGGAGATCACGCTACTGGCTGGTCGATTACCAGCGGAAATGGCTGTAAGCCTTGTTCGCTTCCGCCATACGATGTGTATCTTCCTTCTTCTTCACGGCAGAGCCCGTGTTGTTGTAGGCATCGATCAACTCGTTGGCGAGTTTCTCTGCCATTGAGCGACCATTGCGGTTACGGGCTGCCCCCACAAGCCAGCGCAGGGCCAGGCTCTGGCGGCGATTGGCGGGGATCTCCATGGGGACCTGGTAGGTGGACCCACCCACTCGACGCGGGCGAACCTCCATCAGCGGGGTGATATTGCGCACCGCCTGTTCGAAGACCGTAATGCCGGGCTGGCTCAATCGTTCTTCGGCAATGGTCACGGCCTCATAGAAGATACTCTGAGACGTACTTTTCTTGCCCATAATCATGAGCTTGTTGATAAAACGACCTGCGAGTTCGCTCCCAAACTTGGGATCCGGAGCAACCTCGCGTCGGGGTGCTCGACCACGTCGCGACATTGATAAACTCCTTTAAGATTGATGTCCGTCGAAAGGCATAAAAACACCCTCGCTAGTGGAATAACCGTAGACACAGGCTAAGCATGTATCGAACAAGGCTGTTGTTCGACCCCACCGCGAGGGAGCTTGTTTGCTCTGTTTGTGGATGTACCGAGGTACATCGTTGCGAGTCTACGGTTCGTGCAAAGATTGCAGCGGAACCTATAAATTACTTCTTCTTCGCTTTAGCTCTCTTTGTACCATACTTGCTGCGACCACGCTTGCGATCCTGCACGCCACCACAGTCCAGGGCTCCACGCACAATGTGATAGCGAACGCCGGGCAGGTCCTTCACACGACCACCGCGCACCAGCACCACGTTATGTTCCTGAAGGGCATGGCCCTCACCAGGAATGTAGGCTGTGATTTCAACACCGTTGGTAAGCCGAACACGGGCAATCTTACGAAGTGCCGAGTTGGGCTTCTTGGGAGTCGCTGTTCTCACGTTTGTACAAACACCACGTCGTTGAGGGGCACCCTTTGGGTTACGAAGGGGACGACCCTTGATGGCGTTGTAGTTCACGCGGAATGCAGGAGCCTTGCTCTTCTTCTTGCCCTGCTTGCGACCTTTGCGAATCAATTGATTAATGGTTGGCACAAACAGTTCCCCTTCTAAACCTACATGCGCATTCTGCTTTTGACATGAACGGACGGTCGCAAACCATACAGCGACCGTCCGCCGAGATACAATGCTACTACAAATCTTGATGAGTCCCGGTTTCAAGTGTAAGGGGACTCACAAGCGGGGATAATATCACAGCGTATTCTAGCTGTCAAAATAATCTCTCTGTAGGCTAGAATACGCTATGCGGTACTTCTTATACCCCTTAGCTGTTTGGCGTGGGCATGGCACCCAGCCCAAAGCCAAGGTTCGGAATCTTTTCCTCTTCTACCTGCTTGCCAAAGGTGATACGGTCGTTTTCCTCGCTGATGACCTCAACGCTGAGGCCAAGGGACTGGAGCTCCTTTACCAGCACCCGGAAGCTTTCCGGGATACCAGCCGAGCCAATGGACTCGCCCTTCACAATCGCCTCGTAGGTCTTGGTGCGGCCCGTGACATCATCCGATTTCACGGTGAGCATCTCCTGTAAGGTGTGCGCCGCTCCATAGGCTTCTAGCGCCCACACTTCCATCTCTCCAAAGCGCTGTCCACCGAACTGCGCTTTACCGCCCAACGGCTGCTGTGTGACAAGGCTGTATGGACCTGTGGAGCGCGCGTGAACCTTATCCTCCACGAGGTGGGCCAGCTTGAGCATATTGATGATGCCCACCGTCACGGGGTTGTCAAAGGCTTCCCCTGTCTTACCATCGTAGAGGCGCTGCTTGCCACTGGTAGGCAGAGGCCAGCTAATCTCTTGAGAGATCACACCGCCGATACTCTCCAAGGCACTTATATCGCTGACATCAACACCTTCCAGACGTTCCTCGAACCCGTGGAAACGAATCCATCGCTCAAGGGTATAGAGAATGACCGTCTCATCTGCCTGGAGTTGGTCGTCCTTGAGTCGTGTGTCCTCCTGCCAGATAAGCATGGAGCTCGGTTCAATGCCCTGCTCCTCCAGCCACATCTCCAGCCAGGTACGGCGCAACACACGCTTCGAGCGCACCATCTCCTCGACCTCAGCCTCGCTAATTCCCTGCTCTGTAAGCACGCTACGCAGGTAAATTTGGCGGGCCTCGTTGTCGTCATCCAACTCCTCGACCTCAAGACCGCCCTCAATGAGTTCGGCGATGGCGCGATCCCCCAACTCCGCCCAGGCGAGGTCCATGAGCCAGGCACGCGCGAGCTCGGCGGCGATCTGCCGCTCTCTGGCCCCGTCGAAGACAGGCGTGATGGCCCGGAAGCCCAGGCGATCTGCCGCCCAGCCAAGGTGTGTTTCGAGCACCTGACCGATGTTCATACGGGCCGGAACACCCAAGGGATTGAGGACAATCTCCACGGGGGTTCCATCGCTGAGGTAGGGCAAATCCTCGATGGGAACCACCTTGGAAATAACGCCCTTGTTCCCGTGGCGACCAGCCATCTTGTCACCTGCCTGGAGTTTTCGCATCTGGGCAACGGAAACGCGCACCATCTGCTCCACACCCGCAGGTAGGTCTTGATGGGTCTCACGAGTAAACTCGCGAATGGCAACGATTTTGCCCCTATCCCCGTGCGGTAGCTTCAAGGAGGAATCCTTTACCTCACGCGCCTTTTCACCAAAGATGGCCCGAAGTAGTTTTTCCTCCGGGGTCAGTTCCGTTTCACCCTTCGGTGTGATCTTGCCCACCAGGATGTCGTTCGGGCCGACCTCTGCGCCGATGCGAATAATTCCGCGCTCGTCCAGGTCCTTCAGGGCATCCTCACCGACATTAGGAATATCGCGCGTGATCTCTTCAGGACCAAGTTTGGTATCGCGCGCCTCAACCTCATACTTCTCGATGTGAATCGAAGAGAAGCGATCGTTTCGCACCAGATCCTCGCTGATCAGAATCGCGTCCTCGAAGTTGCCCCCCTCCCACGAGAGGAATGCCACCAGAACGTTCTGTCCTAGAGCCAGCTCCCCATTCTCCGTTGAAGAGCTATCCGCCAGCACATCACCCTTTTTGACCCACAATCCCTTGACGACGACGGGACGCTGGTCAATCGTGGTACTCTGGTTCGAGCGCGTGAAGCGCCGGAGGTTGTAGAGGTGCTCCCGGCCCTCCGGATCACGAATGATAACTCGCTCGGAGGTGACGGAGGTCACCTGTCCATCCTGTTCTGCCAGTACGACCTGCCCGGAATCGCGCGCAGCCCGGAGTTCCATCCCGGTGCTAACAATCGGAGCCTCCGGCCGTACTAATGGAACCGCCTGGCTCTGCATATTCGAGCCCATGAGGGCACGGTTGGCATCATCATGTTCCAGGAATGGGATAAGAGCGGCAGAGACACCCACGATCTGCTTGGGCGACACGTCCTGGAAATCCACCTTCGTGATCGATTCGCGTCGATAGTCATCTTTACCCCGGCGAATCGAAACGCGGTCACGGGTAAAATACCCCCGCTCATCTGTTTGAGCATTTGCCTGAGCAATGGTGTATTGCTCTTCCTCGTCGGCTGATAGGTATACAATCTCATCCGACACACGAGGAACAGCTTTAATCTCCACCCGATCAAGCTGCTGGAGTCTTTTGGCGATCTCTTCCGTAATCTGCTCGCCCTCTCCAACAAGGGGATCACCCGTGTTGGGGTCCAGGACCTCCTCGCGGCTATACTCCCCTATGGATGCCTGACCATCATTTGGGAGGCGCTGAATGACCTTACGGTAGGGAGTTTCAATAAAGCCAAATTCGTTGACGCGCCCATAGGTTGCCAGACGTCCGATTAGACCAATGTTTGGTCCTTCAGGCGTTTCAATGGGGCAGATCCGCCCATAGTGCGAGTGGTGCACATCGCGCACGTCAAAGCCAGCACGCTCACGCCGGAGGCCACCGGGACCCAACGCGGAGAGGGTGCGCTTGCTGCGGAGTTCGGACAGAGGATTGGTCTGGTCCATAAACATGGACAACTGCGATCCTCCAAAGAACTCCCGCACCGCAGCCACCACCGGGCGGATGTTGATCAGGGCAATGGGTGTCAGTGCCTCAGGGTCGCGGATAGACATGCGCTCGCGCACGACGCGCTCCATGCGGAGTAGACCAATACGCAGCTGATTCTGCACCAACTCACCCACACGTTTTACGCGCCGGTTGCCCAGGTGGTCGATATCATCGGGATCAGCCTTGTCATTATTGATCAGGAAGATGCGCCGAATGATACGGATAATATCGTCCTGGGAGAGGGTGCGATTCTCCAGGGAAACATCAACCTTGAGTTGCTTGTTAAGCTTGTAGCGACCCACTTTCCCCAGGTCATATCGGCGCGCGTTAAAGAGAAGCGACTCCAGATAGCTCTTGGCATTGTCAAGAGTGGCAGGATCGCCGGGGCGAAGCTTCTTATAAAACTCGATCAGTGCTTCTTCGGCATTCTTGGTGGGGTCACGCTCAATGGTAGCATCTAGGAACTTATGGTCTGAGTCATCATCGACCTCGCCGAAAATCGCATATAGCTCCTCATCGGTGCCCATCTGGACGAAGGTTGAGCCGTAGCCATCCGGCACCGTTCCGAGGGCGCGAAGAAAAATGGTAAAGGGAATCTTACGCTTACGGTCCACCTTCACCGAAATAACATCACGCTTGCTCGTCTCAAACTCCAGCCAGGCTCCTCGGTTCGGAATCAACTTACCCGAGCAAAGTTTGCGCCCTGTAGTGCGATCCTCCTCCAAGGAGAAATAGGCATTGGGGGAGCGAATCAGCTGGCTCACGACAACGCGCTCAGAGCCATTATGGATAAAGGTACCCTGGGGGGTCATCAAAGGAAACTCCCCCATGAATACGTCCTGCTCCTGAAGCTCACCCGTCTCTTTATTGATGAGGCGGGCCTTCACCCACAGCGGAGCAGCAAAGGTCATATCCATATCAAGACATTCCTTCTCCGTGTACTTCGGTTCCTCGAACCAGTAATCCATGAAGTACAGTTGAAGGTTTCCATTGAAGCTCTCAATGGGAGAAATTTCATCGAATAGCTCCCGAAGTCCCTCTTGCTTGAACCATTGGAAGCTATGTAGCTGGATCTCAATGAGGTCGGGCAGCGGAATAACGTTGGGAATCGATGCGTAATTCTTGGTAGGCAGATCACGGACGCCATACC
>JACCSL010000282.1 GCA_013812995.1 Ardenticatenales bacterium
GGGCAGTCCCTGGCGCGTCTCCAAGATATGAGGAAGCAGGGAATTTTCCGGCGCGTAGTAGTTTTCCTGGTTGCCGCGAAAACGTTTGGCTCCGGCCAGCCACTCCCGCAACACGAGGGCATCTCGACGGTATGCCACCGCGCCCTGCCCACTCGGGAGCGTGCCCTGTAGCGGCTCGGCCAGGGCATCGAGCTGCGCCGTGATCTGCGCCGGATCAATCAGAGGGTCCAACCAGCGTGCAATGAGAAGCGCGGCGCGCTCAGCATCGGGTGTCTGCGCAAGGGCGGACCATTCCTCTTCCAACAGCCGCGCCTCGATCTGCTGGGCAAGGCGTGCGGCCAAACCGGGCTTCTGATCGGCCAACTCGCGCAGGGCAGGTAGGGCAACGGCTCCGTATTCCCTGATCAATACCTCCCCCGCCTGCTGTGCCAGAGACTCATTATCATCGTGCAGCAGGCGGAGCAGCGCCCGAAGCTCATTCTCGTTCATACTCCCCTCACTCTGTGCTTTGCCCACACCGGGCCACCCATCCAAAACAACCTCTTCGTTGTGGATTCGTATCTGCCATGCTGAAGGGAACCTCTCAAATAAAATGTTACAGGGTGAAATCCTATCTCTCTCCGTTGCCATTTTCAAATCGCTTCGTTATACTCGCCCTACCCTAAAAGAGAGTCATCACATCAGGCGAAGGATTTTTTGTGGAATTCACCCTTGAGCGGTATCCGCGCACCATTGAATTACCTGACGAAACCAGTATTACCCTCCGCCTCCTCACAGCGGAGGACACCGAGAAGCTTATCGTGCTGTTCGCCAACGTACGTGATGAAGACCTGCGCATCATGCGGGACGATGTCACGGACCCGAACGTGCTACGCCACTGGACCCAGACGCTGAACTATGAGCGGGTGATGCCCATCATGGCAGAGGTCAACGGGGAGTTTGTAGGCGAGGTGAGCCTGCATCGCCACCCTAACACACCCCATGATAATGTGGGGCAGATTCGCATCTATGTCCAGGAGGAGTTTCGTCGGCGGGGGCTGGGCAGCCAGTTGCTCCGCGATGTGATTGAGCTAGGGCGCGATCTGGGGCTGTTTCAACTCGTGATGGAACTGTTCATCGATAATGCGGCGATAATCTCGGCCTTTGAGCGGCGCGGCTTCGAGCGCGAGGCGATCCTGCCCGTCTATCAGATGGTGGTCATGCGCTACGATCTAGGCACGCGGCCGGGGCGTGAGGTGCTGGACATCGACCATGCGGACCAACTCCCACCCCGCCGCGAGTGGCCCGATCTCATCTTCGATAGCGCCCTGCTCGACATTCCGGACGAATTCAATCTCTCCGATATGCTGCTGGACGATATCGTTGCGCGAGGATGGGGGGAGCGCACGGCGATTTATTACCGGAATGAGGAAGTCTCGTATGAGCTTCTGCTGGGGGAGGTTCAGCGGCTCTCCTACAGCCTGGCCCGGCTGGGCGTGCAGGCGGGAACCCCCGTTCTGCTACACATGCCCAACACCCCGCAGGCCATCGCTGCCAACCTGGCCGTGCAACGGCTAGGGGCCCTCAGCGTTCCTACCCCTCCCCAATTTTCACCGCATGAGTTGGATTTCATCGCGGCAGAAAGCCGCGCCATGCTGGCGATTACCACCACGGACTATCAGGCAGACATTAGTCGGATGCGTGCGGCTACCGAGGGGCGGTTGGGCCCCATCGTGGTGCATGGGCTGCCTGACCATGCACCCGATGAGCAGCTTTACAGCTACGCCCGTCTGGTGGCACGGGGCCAGCAGGGATACCCCGCGACGCTGCGACGCCGCAACCAGATTGGCCTCCTGCTCTACACCTCCGCCGATAGCGGTCACCCGCGCGGTACGGCCCATCGCCTGGACGGACTGCTCGCCACCCTCGACATCTTTGGACGTCAGGTATGGCGGGTAAACGAGGAGGACATCATCGGTCATCTCGCCCCGTTGGGGTTCGCCCAGGGCTTTGTGACGTTCGGTCTTCTCGCGTTCCGCTTCGGGGCGAGCGTGGCGCTACCGGACGATCCGATGGCAGAGAGTGGCACGGAGTTGGTCAGCACGATTCGCCGCCATCACATAACGCTGCTATCCGCGTCGCCCGTTGTCTACCGGCAAATCCTCGCGGACCAGTCGGTGAACACGCTGGACCTCGCCAGTCTGCGGCTATGTAGCAGCGGCGGAGAACCTCTCACAAAAGAAACCTACCTGGCCTGGGAAGAGCGCTTCGAGCAGCCGATCTTCGAAGGATTTGGAACCACAGAGATGCTCTATGCCTTCCTCTCGAATGCCGTAGGAATGGCTCCTCGGCCAGGCTCGCTGGGCCGGGTGGTACCAGGCTATCAGGTCAAAGTGGTGGGCGATTATGGCAACGAGCTGTCCAGCGGCGAGATTGGCTTCCTCATGGTACGGGGACCAACCGGCACGCTGTACTGGAATGATACGGCCTCCCAGCACAAAAGCGTCCGCAATGGGTGGAACCGTCTCAGCGACTACAGCTACATGGACCCGGATGGCTACTACTGGTTCGTGGCGCGCAGCGATGATCTCATCAAGACGCGGAGCTATCGCATCGACCCGACAGAGGTGGAGGCGGCCATCCAGGCGCACCCGCGTGTGAGCGAGGTGGCCGTCATCGGGCTGCCCGACGAGATGCGGGGTCAGCGGCCCGTGGCCTATATTCGGCCCCACGAATGGGAGGAGGCCCACAGCGTCCTGGCGCAAAGCATTCTGTCCAGTCTGCGGGGTCGACTCGCGGAATACAAGATGCCGGACGAAGTGGTTTTCATGAAAGATGCCCTACCCCGTAATGCGCAGGGGCAACTGTTACGCCGCGTGTTACGTGACCAGGTGCGCCGCCAAGGAGAGGAGTAAGCAGCAATGGACTTTGACCTGCCGATACGAGGGTTGGACTCATTAACCCCACTACTTGCCTACCTGATTATCTACCTCGTTATCCTGGTCATTTTCCGCCTTTTCCTCTTGCCGCTGCTCCTCAGTTTTGGACGTCGCGGTACGATCCGCAAGATGATCCACTTTTTGATCCCTGTGATTTTTCGGACGCTGCTCTTTGGGGGCCTGATTCTGGGCTTCATCTGGGCGCTGGCGGAGTTGGGGGTGGGCGCGGACTTCTATGATACCATCCAGGACGCGCTACCAACCGTGCCCCCGGTAGCGGTCATAGGAGGGCTCGCCTTTCTTTTCGTCGCGGGTCTGATCGTTGTGCTGCGACGCTCCTTCGGAGGGCACGCAGGGAAGAAGTAGCCAGGAGCCATCAAAACGAAGAGAGGGCTTTGGAAGCAGCGCAAGGCCCTCTTTGTTGTTTAGGGGGAGGTCTCAATTGAGTACGGTTTACCTACCATCGCCCCTGGGCGGCATGGCCTTTGCTCTCTGCTTCCTGGGTTGGGTACTTCTGGAGGGATGGGTGAATCTGCGGGGGTGGCAGGCGGGCTCCACGCATCGGGATCGCTTTTCGCGCTACCTGATTATCGTGGGGATGGTGCTGGCAATTTCTCTTGCGACATGGGCAACGGGCCTGCACATGTTCGATGTGCCATCAAATCGGGATATGATTTTTTATGGTGGAGTGTTCCTGATGGGGACGGGACTTCTCTTCCGAGCCTATGCGATTCAACATCTGGGGAGATACTTTGTTCCGGAGGTGCTGATCCAGCCAAACCAGTCCCTTGTTATGACAGGACCCTATCGTTATATTCGCCATCCCTCCTATACGGGCACCTTTCTGACGGTCATAGGCTTTGGGCTGGCGCTCACCAACTGGCTCAGCCTGGCATTGATGGTGGCCTTGAGCGTACCCATGTACGCCTTCCGGATCACCGTCGAAGAGCAGGCCATGATTGAGGCGTTCGGTGAGGAGTATCGCCGCTATATGCAGCACAGCAAGCGTCTAATTCCCTTTCTCTTGCTCTTTCCCTGAAGCTGAGGAAACGATGACACCCCAATACAAATATCCCCAACGCTGGTACGCCGTATTGCACTGGCTGCCCTTGGTGTTTGCGGGGCTCGTGGCGGCGCAAACCCTTTGGCTCTGGATACGCATTGCTGCCACCCTGATCGGGCAATGGTTTTCGATGGAACTCGGTGCGTTCTGGCTGGTGGAGGGGCCTCTCTTGGCGGTGGGGCTGGGCTCGCTCATAACCCTGCTGCTGGCCCTGCTGCTGGCCCTGCTCCTCTCCAACCTGTTGCTTCCTCTGACGCTGGGGGAGCAGGGACTCTACGTGCATGGGTTGCGTGGCACCCGCGTTGTGGCGTGGGAGCATCTCAAGGGGTTCTACGGAACCCGCATTGGAGAGTCGGCGCGGACCCTGCTATTTGTTCGGGCGACCAAAGGGGCACCCTGGTATTCGCGGCTGCATGGGCTGGCCGTGGGGGCCGGGTTCACCCCTGGCTTTCTTTTCACCTCGGACCTGGAAGAGTTTCCCTCCGCGATGGGCTATGCCCTACGCATGGTGGAGGCGGAGCAGGGTATGGGGGCTGTCCGCTTTCAGGAGGAGATACCTGGCCCCTTCCTGGCCATCGTCACAACCCCGGAGCACCAAATCTCGGCGCTCTGGCCTAAAGATCGGATGGGAACCCTGGATGTCCCGGCGATGACGAAGCGTGCCGCCCGGCTGGCCGTTGTTTTCTCCCTGGCGGCTCCTCTGGTGTTGCTGGTTGATGGCCTCACGAAGGTGGAGTTTCCCATTCTGGGAACGCTACTGCTTTTTGCTATTGGAATGGCGGAGTGGCCGCTGGGGAGTTACTGGTTCGTGACCGTGGGTGATATACTCAACAAGCCAACAACCTTCCGCGAGATGCTGCCTCTCTATCCCGACACGCAGCTTCCGCGCTGGATTATGGTCCTCGTGTGCCTGATCTTCCTGCTGCTCGGGTTGCCCGTCTGGACCCTCGTGCTGCCCATTGGCGCGGCCATGCTATGGAGTGCCGGGGTGCTCCGCCTGCTGACGGAGCACCTCTATGATGTCGAGGGCAGCAAGAGTTGGCTCGGGACTGCCCTGCCCGTCATCTACCAGCTTTTCCTGTAC
>JACCSL010000324.1 GCA_013812995.1 Ardenticatenales bacterium
ATGCTACACAAGGTCTCTTCGATGACCCCCTGAGCCTCAGCGGCGGTCTCGCGGGGCAGAAACAGTGCTGCGACGGCGTAATCACCCGCGTCTAGATCGTGGCCGCGTGCGCGCAGCCAGGCGGTGAAGAGCGCGTGGGGCAACTCGGCCAGAATCCCGCAGCCATCGCCGGTGATGCCGCCGAACTCATCTCGAATGCTGGCCCCTCGGTGCGAGAGGTTGTCCAGGGTGAGCAGGGCATGTTGTACGAGCGCGTGGCTGCCCCCATGCCGAAGGTCAGCCAGCGCGGCTACGCCACACGCATCACGTTCTACCTGCGAGGAATAGAGAATCGGGTCCATGTCGTCTCCTCCAAAAAAGAACACCCGCTTCGGTAAAACAAAGCGGGCGTCGCTGCGGGTATGAGATTGTTTCGGCGGCTGTCGGCCCGTAAGTCTAGCGTATCGTTTTCGATTCGTCACTATCCTATTGGGTGGTTTTGACGGAAAGGCAAAAGGCAAAGGGCACCAAGTAGGCCCCTAAAGGGGGAAAGTCACGACAAAGGCGATTTCTGATCGCCTCTACTTGTTCGCCTCTGTCGCCATCCCCGTGTATTCTGAGCACAGATTGACGCTATTCATTGCTATGAAATGGCTACCTAACGACTCAGACAGAAGATAGCTCCGCGATGCCCGCCTGCCCCTAAAGGGAGCAGGCTACTTTAACAAAGCCCCACAAGGGGGCTAAAACCGGTAGCCCCAGCGGGGCTTTGCTAGAGTAGCGCGGTGGCTTTAGCCCCGCGCGGGGTAGGGAATGCAGATGTCTGAATTATTCAATCGCTAATCAGAAACATGCTTCATTTCGACCGATTCTTGCTTTGTGATAGTCCCAGGAGGCTGCCATGCCAGGTCCCGTTGCTACCTTCCTGTCTGAGATGGAGCAGTTGCTCAAGGGCGGTCAGGCCACCGAGCACAGCTACCGCCCCGCGTTGCAAACCTTATTTGAGACGGTGCTGGCCCCCGCGCGTGCCCTGAATGAGCCCAAGCGGGCCAGCTATGGCGCGCCGGACTTCGTGCTCATGCAGGGGCAGACGCCGCTGGGCCATGTCGAGGCGAAGGATGTGGACATTGATCTGGCTGGGTCAATTGCGGAGAGTGGGCGTGGCAACCCGAGGACGCGCGAGGGGAAGCAGTTGCGCCGCTACCGGGAGGCGCTGCCCAATCTGCTCTATACCGATGGGTTGCTCTGGCATTGGTTTGTTAATGGGGAGGCGCGGCTGGAGGCTCCGCTGCGCGTCGCGGAGTGGGACAGCGGCAAGAAGAAGTTGCGCGTGAGTGCGACTGCCGAGAGTGAGTTGAGCGGCCTGCTGACCAGGGTCGCGGCGCAGCAGGGGCCGATGGTTAGCCGTCCCAGGGAGTTGGCCGAGCGGCTGGCCCGGCTGGCGCGCTGGCTGCGCGATGTCATTGTGCAGGTGTTCGAGGCGCAGGATGCGCAGGGAGAGTTGCACCAGCAACTGGAGGCGTTCCAGCAGACGCTGCTGCCCACGCTCAGCCCCGCCGAGTTCGCGGATATGTACGCGCAGACGATTGTCTATGGGCTCTTCACGGCGCGCGTCACGCTGCCGGACCAGGCGAATTTCTCGCGCTTTGACGCGGCGCGCGCCATCCCCGAGAGCAACCCTTTCCTGCGCCGCCTGTTCCAGAGTGTGGCGGGCTATGAGCTGGATGAGCGCATCGCCTGGTTGGTGGACGATTGCGCCCATCTGCTGGCCCGCACCGATATGGGCGAGGTGCTACGCGACTTCGGCAAGGCCACACGCCAGGAAGACCCCGTGGTTCATTTCTATGAAACGTTCCTCGCGGCCTATGATTCCCGGCTGCGCGAGACACGCGGCGTCTACTACACGCCCGAGCCCGTGGTTTCCTACATCGTGCGCTCCGTGGACCGGATTCTGCGGAAAGACTTTGGCAAGGAGATGGGGCTGGCCGATGAGAAGGCCATTATCCTGGACCCGGCGACGGGCACCGCGACCTTCCTGCACGCGGTGGTGCAGGAGATTCACGCGACGCTGGCCGAGCGCGAGATGCTGGGGGCCTGGCAGGAGTATGTGCACGAGAAGCTGCTGCCCCGCCTCTTTGGCTTCGAGCTGCTCATGGCTCCCTACACGGTGGCACATCTCAAGCTGGGGCTGCTTCTTTCGGAGTTTGGCTATCGCTTCGGGGGCAACGAGCGGTTGGGCATCTACCTGACGAACGCGCTCTCCGATTTGCCCAAGGCGCAACTGACGCTGGCCTTTGCACGGTTCATCGCGGAGGAGGCCAGGGCCGCGAACACGGTGAAGCGCGACCGGCCTGTGATGGTCGTGCTGGGCAACCCGCCCTATTCCGGCCACAGTGCCAACATGGGTGATTGGATTGATGGGTTGCTCCACGGGAAGGTGGTGGAAGAAGATGGTCAGAAGAAGAAGGTAGAGAGCTATTACGAGGTCGATGGGCAGCCGCTGGGGGAGCGTAATCCCAAGTGGCTTCAGGATGATTATGTGAAGTTTATTCGCTTTGGGCAGTGGCGTATCAGCCAGACGGGCGAGGGGGTTCTGGCGTTCATCTCCAACAATGGCTATCTGGACAATCCGACCTTTCGCGGGATGCGGCAGAGCCTGATGACCTCCTTCGATGAGATTTACATCTTGAACCTGCATGGCAGCAGCAAGAAAAAAGAGCGCACCCCCCAGGGCCACCCCGACAAGAATGTGTTCGATATACAACAGGGCGTCGCCATTGGCATTTTCATCAAACATCAGGCACAGGCGGATCGTGGCAATGCGGGTGGCAATGCGGGTGGCAATGCGGGTGGCAATGCGGGTGGCAATG
>JACCSL010000326.1 GCA_013812995.1 Ardenticatenales bacterium
GCGAACGTCCAATATGCGGAATTGATGGATTTCTGTTATGTCTGGCTCAAACGGCATCTAGCAGCGCATCATGGGGCGTTTGCAAGAGTCTCGACGCGCACAGGCGCTGAATTGACGGTCAATCAAACTGAGGGTAGAGATATTGCGCATTTCACGGATGGTCTGAGTCAGGTGTTTTCCTCCTTTGCGCGGGCGCTCAAGCCGGGGGGACCATTCGTTTTCACCTACCATCACAACGATTTGACTGCTTATCTTCCCATTGCTGCCGCCCTTCTCGATGCCTCTTTGGTATGTACAGTGGCCCTGCCTTGCCCCGCCGAAATGGGTGCCTCGATTCATATCAGCGGCACACGCTCCTCAGTGGTGGATACCATCTTTGTTTGCCGTTCAACCGGTGTGATCCGGGCCAATGACTTTGAGCCCTCAATGCAAAATCTAAAACAATTGCTAAGAATCGATCTGGTACAGTTGCAGCAGGCGAAGCTAAAACCAACCGTGGGCGACGCGCGCTGTTTGCTCCTTGGACACCTCACTCGCTTGGCAGTATGGTACCTGCGCCCTGAATGGAACCCTTCTCTGCTCGCTGGAGAGAAGTTGGTGCAAGTGAAAGCGAAAATAGAGGAGTTTTGCCCAATGGCGCAGATAGGGCAATTGGCAGATGAGATTGTAGCGGGTCTGGCGGAGATTGGTCTCTTTGCAGTACTCATGGAAGAGAGAGCATCCTATGATGTATCCTTTTGAAGTACCTTATAGAGAAATAGTGGCCGACCTTGATTCTTACGTGGATATCATATTTGCTGACTTAGCTTCTTCTTTCCTGCTATTCCCGCGTGGCAAAGGCTTTCTTGAGTACGAAAGCTTTCAGAAAGCCTACGAAGTGTTGAAGCACGCCACTGGTGGGTTTTCTACCTTTGAAGCCGCGCAGGTGTTAGAAGCAATAAAAGAGAACGTGCTGACCTTCGTAGTTTTACAGACGTCAGCACGAGAAAGCCCAGTTGGATTTATCCCTGGGATGCCAACGGTAGGGGCTCTAGGCGAATCGTGCTACAATGGAGAACAAAGATTCTGAAAGCGACGTGAAGCCCCTGTACCAGGAGCAGGGAAGTCCCCTGTGAGCAACATGGCCTACCGCAAAAGCAGTACTCTTTGTACCGTCCATCTAATTCACCTGCGCTTGACGCCGGAGCAGGTCGCGCACTGCGAGCGGCTGCGGCGCGAGGCCGGGCGTTGCTGGTCTGATCTCGTCACCTTCCACCGCACTGCGCGCGCCGCGCACGAGTGGCCCTCCGTGCGCGAGGTGGAGCTCTTCGGCGCAGCGCAGGGCTACGCGCTCCACTCGCAATCCATTCAGGCCCTGGCCCAACAACTGGAAACCAATCTCAAGACCGCCACCCGCCTGCGCCAGCAGGAACTGGCTGAAACGGGCCAGATCACCACCCAGTACCCCTACCATACCCCGACCTTCCAGACGCTGGTGTGGAAAAGTCCCGCCCTCCAGTGGCAAGCCGACGGGTCGTTGCGCCTCTCCAATGGCAAGAGTGCCGCGCCACTCCTGCTGCGCCTGCCGGACGCCTACCACGACGCGGACATGCGCCAGGTGGCGCTCTGCTGGCAGGCCGACCATTATGAACTGGCCCTCACAATAGATACCGGACGTGAACCGCTGCCCCCACGCACCGAGGGACAGGGGGCGGGCGTGGACCTGGGCGAAGTCTACATCGCCGCCCTCACGGCCGAGAGTGGCGAGACACTGGTCATCAATGGGCGCGGCTTGCGCTCTGAGAAACGACGGCTCAACAAACGCCTCGGCCATCTCTCGGCCAAACAAGCCACCAAGCAGAAAGGCTCGACGCGCTGGAAGAAGCTGCAACGCCAGAAGGACAAGGAGCGTGCCCACTCCCGCCGTCGCCAACGCGACATCTTGCATAAAGCGAGTCGCCAGGCAGTGAGCTTTGCCGAGGCGCATGACGTGCGCACGCTGGCGGTGGGCGATGTGCGCGACATCCAGGATGGCGTCAACCTCGGTCGCAAATCCAACCAAAAAATTTCGCAGTGGTCACATGGCAAATTCGAGCACTACCTGACCTATAAAGCCCAGCAGGTCGGAATTGCCGTCGAATCCATCCCAGAAGACTACTCGACCCGGACCTGTTCCGTCTGTGAGCATGTGGCAAACAGCCCGCCACGGGGTCGACTCTATCGCTGCCGCAATCCCAAGTGTCGCGTGCTGCTGCATCGCGACGCCAACGGCTCGGCTAATATCTGCTCGCGCGCCGTCTATGGCTGCTATGGCAAGGTACAGGTCACTCGTATCACGTATCGCCGCCGGATCCAGTTTCGGAGGCGTAGCGCCGTGGACACCCGGGTGCCCTCTGGGCG
>JACCSL010000575.1 GCA_013812995.1 Ardenticatenales bacterium
GTATAGAGCATCGCGAGGAGGAGCGTCACCGCCCCGCCCGCCGCCATTTGCACAGGGACAGTTTGACGTTCTAGCCAGGCAGTCACACTCGGTGCCAGAGCCACATAGGCCAGCAAGAGAGCCCCGCCCACGAGCCAGCCCCCCAGAACATCGTGCGGAAAGTGAACGCCCAGATAGATGCGGCTCAGGCTGATGCCCAGGATCAGCGTGAGCATGGCCCAGCGAAACCAGGGCATGGGTCGCTGAAATGCCGTGAAGCCCCAGGAGACCACAGCGTTCTGCGAGTGGCCGCTGGGGATGCCTCCCCCGCCGGGATCATCCAGCAAGACGGTCACACGCTCAGCGGACGGACGCGGCTGGGCGGCGACCTCCTTGAGGAAGGTGTTGAGATAGGTAGAGAAGAGAAAGAGAATGGTAAAGCGCAGAGCGACTCGTTTATCGGCCAGCCAGTACAGCAATGGCATAAACAGGAGATAAAATTCCTCCTCGCCCATGAACGAGAGGGCTTTGAACAACAGCGTGGCGGCAGGCGTTTGATACGTCTGCACTGCCTGGATGACGGCATAGCCCCATTCCTGCCAAGCTTCCAAGGCTCCTCCTTCTCTAACCCAGATTAGACAATCGTCACAACCGACAAAATCATGGGACGGCGGCGCGTTTCGTCGTAGCAGAGGCGGCTGAGTGTGTTGCGAATCCGGCTCTCGATGGCGTTGGCATCGCCCCGCTCGACGCCATTCTGCTGGAGTGTCTGGAGAACCGCATCCTCGGCACGGCGGATAAACTCGTCGCTGTCGCGTAGGAAGACAAAGCCCCGCGTGACGATTTTAGGTCTGCCAATCGGCCCGCCCGTCTCGCTGTCCAGGATCACCGTCGCCACAATGAAGCCATCACGGCTCAGCGCCTCGCGGTCGCGCAGAACCACCGAGCCAATAGTGCCCACGCGGCTCCCGTCCACAAAGACCCAGCCCCCCGGTACGCGCTCCCCAACGTTCGCATACTCCTCGTCCAGCAGCAGCGTCTGACCGTTCTCGACGATGAAAATGTTGGAGGGGGGCAGGCCCAGGCTGGCCGCTAGGCGGGCATGAAGCACCAGATGACGATACTCGCCATGAAGCGGAACGATGTACTTGGGGTTGAGCAGCCGCTGCATCAGGATAATGTCCTGCTGGCTCCCGTGCCCCGAGACATGCACCTTCTCGATGGCATCATAGATCACGGTGGCCCCCAGCCGGAAGAGGTTGTCGATGACCCGACTGACGCTCTCCTCATTGCCAGGGATTGCGCCCGCACTGACCACCACCGTATCGCCCGGTTCCACAGAGACCTGCCGATGCGTGCCGTTGGCCATGCGGGCCAGCGCCGCACGCGGCTCACCCTGGGAGCCGGTTGCCAAGAAAGCCACCTCGTGGTGCGCTTTCTGGAGCGCCTCCTCCACGGAGACGAGCAACCCAGGCGGAATATCCAGGTAGCCAAGCTCCTGGGCAATGCGCACGTTGTTGGTCATGGAGCGCCCGACAGCGGCAATCACACGGTTGTGGCGGCGGGCAATGTGGAGCACCTGGTGGACGCGCTGGAGCTGGCTGGCGAAGCTCGCCACGATGATGCGCCCCTCCGCCGACGCGAAGACCCGCTCCAGCGCCGCAGCGACCACAACCTCGCTCTCAGTTACCCCCTTCTTCTCCACCCCCGTCGAGTCACCCAGCACCATGAGAACGCCCTCGTTGCCGAGGCGCGCAAGATGGCCCAGGTCGGTGGTCCGCCCATCGATGGGCGTGTGGTCGAACTTGAAGTCGCCCGTCTGCACCACGATCCCTACCGGTGTACGAATCGCCAGGGCAACAGCATCGGGAATCGAGTGGCTCACACGGATGGGCTCTACCTCGAAGGGGCCCACCCGCACGCGGTCCCCTGCCTGGTAGGTGCTGATCGTTGCTTCCTTGAGCAGACCATGCTCTTCCAGCTTGTTCTCGATGAGGCCCCGTGTCAGGCGGGTGGCATAGATCGGAACATTCAGAAAACCGTCTTTCAAGAAGTAGGGCAGGGCACCGATGTGATCCTCGTGCCCATGCGTCAGCACGATACCAACGACCTGCTCTTTCTTTTCTTTCAGATATTGCCAGTCGGGCAAGACCAGGTCTACCCCGAGCATGGCCTCGTTTGGGAACATGACGCCCACATCCACGATGAGGATTTTCCCCCCATACTCGTAGATCGTCATATTCTTCCCAATCTCGCCTGCACCGCCGAGCGGTATGATTTTAAGTTTCTGGCTCACGTCTTTGACTCCTTACCTCGTCTATACGGTTAATAAAAGTGACCAATGCGGAAACGATTGTGATTAAAAAGGCCCCGCCAGCAAAGCTGCGCGAGGCCCATAATTCAAAGAGGTGCGAAAACAGGGGGGAAATCAGATCCGTCGTACGGCCTGTGCCCGTGGTCCCTTGGTATTCTCTTCCACCAACTCGAACTCGACCCGCATCCCTTCTTCAAGGGTGCGATAACCTTCCATCTCGATGTCGGCGTAGTGAACAAACACGTCATCGCCCTGCTCGGGTTGGATAAATCCATACCCTTTCGCATTGCTAAACCATTTCACGACGCCCTGCAATCGATTTGCCATGCTGTGAATTCCTCCTTAGACAGCGAGAGAAAATGGGGGTGGGAGACCGCTCGGCAGCCTGGCAGGAAGCAACAAAAAAGCGCGCAACAGTGCGACAAGTTGTTCCGCGCTCGCGAGCGCAACAAAACGCCTCAAGGTTCAGACTGTCGCCGTAACCCGCAAGTGCGCGAACGGTCTGGGACTTAGGAAAAATGGGGATGTTAATGTTGTGCCCCGGAGAGCACGGGCAGCATCTTACCGGCTCTTTCCTGGGGCGTCAAATGTAATTTTGAGGATGACGCAAGGCTCTGCTGAATAGTGAATGACATCCCCCTATGCTATAATGTACCTCTGTATTCGTGATAGTTTTTAGAGCAATTTGCAACAATTACGATGTGTAAGAGAACAGGACGCGGCGGATGGACACACCTGAATTAACCTTGCCTATTGGCTCGGTGCAGCGCATCAACATTGACGAAGAGATGCGCGGGGCTTACCTCGATTACGCGATGAGCGTCATCGTGAGCCGCGCGCTCCCCGATGTACGGGACGGCCTCAAGCCGGTCCATCGTCGCATCCTCTATGCGATGTACGACATGGGGCTGCGCCCGGATCGCCCTTTCAAGAAGAGCGCCCGTATCGTCGGAGAGGTGCTTGGCAAGTACCACCCTCACGGCGATGGCGCGGTCTATGATGCGATGGTGCGCATGGCACAGGAGTTCTCCATGCGCTACCCTCTGGTGGGGGGCCAGGGTAACTTTGGCTCCGTGGATGGGGATAGTGCGGCCGCCATGCGCTACACGGAAGCGCGCCTGACCGCTGCGGCAATGGAACTCCTGATCGATATCGACAAGGAGACCGTTTCCTTCCGGGAAAACTTCGATGGGTCGCTCCAGGAGCCCGATGTGCTCCCCGCGCGGCTACCCAACCTGCTCATCAACGGGGGCGGTGGTATCGCCGTCGGTATGGCGACGAATATTCCGCCGCACAATCTGACCGAGGTCTGCAACGCTGAGATTTTCCTGATCGAAAATTGGGAACGGCTGGACGAGATCACCGTCGATGACCTGATGGTGTATATGCAGGGGCCGGATTTCCCCACTGGTGGCCATATTCTGGGCACGGAGGGCATCAAGAGCGCCTTCGCGACGGGGCGAGGTCGCGTTCTCATGCGTGCACGCACGGAGATCGAAGAGTCGGCCAAAGCAGACCGTTATCGGATCATCATTAGCGAGATACCCTTCCAGGTCAATAAGTCAAGCCTGATTGAGAAAATTGCGGAACTCGTCCATGAAGGGCGGCTGACGCAGATCGCGGACCTGCGCGATGAGTCGGACCGCGACGGGTTGCGCATTGTGGTGGAACTCAAGCGGGCTGCGCACCCTGCCAAGGTACGCAACCAGCTCTTCAAGTACACACAACTTCAGGCTACCTTCGGCGTCAACACGCTGGCCCTGGTGGATGGAAGCCCGCGCCTGCTGCCGCTCAAGCAGATTCTGCGGCTCCATGTGGAGCATCGCCAGGAAGTCCTACGCCGCCGCTCCGAGTATGAGCTACAGAAAGCGCGCGCCCGCGCCCATATTCTGGAGGGGCTGCTCAAGGCATTGGACCACCTGGATGAGGTCATTGAGACCATTCGCCAATCCCCCAGCGCCGAGAGCGCGCTCGCGCGCCTCATCACGCGCTTCGAGCTGAGCGAGGCACAGGCCCGCGCCATTCTGGATATGCAGCTCCGGCGGCTGGCCGCGCTGGAACGCCAGAAAATTATTGATGAGTATAGCGAGGTCGCTGCGCAGATCACTTATCTGGAGGATCTGCTGGCCCATCCGGAAAAAATCCTGGCTCTCATTCGCCAGGACCTGGAAGACATTCGGGACCGCTTTGGCGATGCGCGCCGTACCAGCATTCTGCCCGATAGCGATGGCTCGCTGAATGACGAGGATCTGATTCCGAATATTCCGCTTTTCGTGACCCTCACAC
>JACCSL010000387.1 GCA_013812995.1 Ardenticatenales bacterium
GTGCCCCCTCTCCCGACGTCAGGAGAGGGGCACGGCACGGATTTTTCCCCCTCCCCTGAAATCGGGGGAGGGGGCGGCGCGCCGCGCCGGGGGTGGGGGCTCTCCCCATTGCCAAACCAGCGCGAGGTGTACACGTCCAGCAGGCGCTTGTAGGGCGCGAGGTGGTCGCTGGCGTCGCGGTAGGCGGCGGCGCTGGCCTGGCTCTGCGCTACGGTGTTGTCGCTCAGGTAGCTGACCTTGCGCATCAGGTCCGTCGCCAGCATCACCCCGGCAAACTTGCTGCCGGAAAAGAGGTCCAGCGTCTCCCCCTCCTGCACATCCAGATACCCCTTCGCCTCGCTCACCCGCGCCCCAATCAGGCTGTTGCCATGCTTGAGGTGATGGTCCAGGAAGCTCAACGGCGCGCCCAGCGTGAAGGCGTCCAGCCAGAGCGATACCTTCGCCAGCTCCACCGCCATCGCGTTGAGGTCCACCCCGTAGAGGCAGCGTTTCAGCACGGCGCGCTTGAGCAGCGCCACGCGCGTCAGCCGCTCCGCGTCGATGGTCACGCGCTGGCGATCCATCTCCAGCAAAATATCGTTCCGTGTCCGGTCAATCAAGGCCCAGACGGGATTCTCGCTCCAACCATTGAGGAAGCTGATGAGCCGGTTGCTGACATAATCCACGACCTCGACCAGGAAATGGCCGCTGCCCATCGCCGGGTCGAGCACGCGCACATTCAGGCAATCGTCCAGGAGCTGCTGATTCTCCACGCGCTCCCAGTAGAGTTCGGGGGATTTGCCATAGTTCGGGGAGCTGCGCGCCTCCATCATCTTCGCATTGTCCCGGTAGCCCTTCTGCGCCGCGCGCAGCCGGGGCGTTAGCGCCTCAAACTTGCGCTCCAGCACCGGGCCAACCGTGTGCTGCACGATGTATTTGACGATGTAATCCGGCGTGTAGTAGCTGCCCGTCGCCTTGCGCTCTTTTTTGTCATTGGCAAGGTACACCGCGCCCCGCTCGATGGTCGCCAACGCTTTCTTGACCTCCTTGAAGGGCTGGTAAACCTCCTTGCCCTTCTCCTTCGTCACCGCCAGCTTCGTGTCGGCCAGCCGCAGCTTGAACTCCAGCAGCCCCTCGTAGATGCTGCCAAGCTGCCGCACACCCAGCGACTTGAAATCAATGAAAACCAGCGCCTTCGTCTTCTCGTCCTCATCGCGCGCCAAGCGGTCCAGCCCCAGCGCCAGAAAGCGGTCGGGGATGGTGTAGCGAGCCAGGAACTGCCCCGCCTCGCTGCTCGGGCTGAACAACCCCCCGTTGTAGGTCGGCATGTTCAGCTCATCGGATCCCTCGTGAATCACCTCGAACAATCGCTGGAGCCGCGCGTACAGCGTTGACTCCTTCCCCTTGAAATGCGTCGCGAGCCTGTCGGGCGACTCATCCAGCAGCGTGCCGCCCGCGCTCGCGATCTCCTTCTTCAGCCCATCCAGGCTGAGTTCGCGGTAGCCGTGCGCCTCATGGACGGGCAGCAGCTCCAGGCTCTCCGCGTAGAGCGTGAACATGAGGCGGTAGAGAAAGGTCATCGTTCCGGAGAACACCTGCTCCAGCGCGGCCTCATCCACGCTCGCGCCCTGCGCCCGCATCTCCGCGATGAAGCCCTGCGCGAACTGCGGGAAGATTTCCACGAAGACGCGCTCTTTCAGCCGCTCGCCCAGTTCCCTGGCATAATCGGCGGACTTTTTGAGCAGCGTGTCCAGAAAACCCGTGAACGCCTGCCGCCGGAACATCAGCCACCAGTACTTGAGCGCGGTCAACTGCTCCGTGGCGGCCAGCGCCTCCTCCAGGTCAATCTCATAGTAATTCGTCGCCTTGTTGCTCGCCGTCGCGGAATAGAGCCGCCAGAGCTTCCCATTGGTGACAATCACCCAGGGCGCGACCTGCGCCTCCAGCAGGCTCACCACCGTCGCGCCGGGAATCTCGAAGGGGGTTCCGCCCTGCGCCTCGGGCTGCTCCCGCGACACATCCACGTCATCCAGCGTGCGGTTCCACACGTAGGTCAGCGCCGCCGCGATGGGCTGCTCCGGTGCGCCGGGCGCGTAGAGCAGATAATCCGCCGCCCGCGCCGAGGAGGACGCCCCCTTCTGTGCCACCGCCTCAAAGCCCAGCAACCGGAAGATCGGCTCATAGAGCCCCTGGCGAATCAGCGCCTCCCCCTGGCCCGTATACGTCGCCCGCGCCCTGACGAGCAGCGTGGACACCGCGCGCCCCACAGGGACCACATCCTCCGCCCACTCCTTCGTGAGTTTCACATCCGTCAGCCGCGCCTTGAGATAATAATCCGAAAACAGGGCGCGATTGTTGAAATACGCCTCGCTCCACTCGGCCAGCAGGTACGCGGAGCGCAGCTTCTCCCACTGGTAGGCCGCGTCCTCCTCCGTGAAGGTAAAGCGCTTGAGCACGCGCCGCGCCACCTCCTCCGGCTGGAGGCGACCCACCGTGAGCGGAATGGGGCGAATCGTCTGCTTGAGCGGCTTCCCCAGGCTCTGGCTATGCACCACGCCGCGCTCCAGCAGCACAAACTCCAGCGTCTCATAGTCCCTCGTCAGCACGAGCAGCACGTTCTCCGGGCGCTCCCGGAAGCGGCGCGCGATCTCATGGCGCAGCCTCGCCGTCACCGAGCGCACCTCCAGCAGATAAATCTGAATATCTCCATCCACCGGGTCCACCGCCAGTCGCTCGATCTTATGAATCTGCTGTCGCAGCTCCTCGCTGCCCAGATTCAGGGTCGCGGGGTCCGGGATGTTGAGCCGCCCATCGACATCATAACCCAGGCGGGCAAAAAAATGCGCCACCTCATCCGCACTCTCCAACCGCCGAATATCCCCGACCGTCAGCGGCTCATCGTTTCGTCGGCTCTCCTCCACCATGCTGCCCTCACTCCCCCAATGCTGCCCTCATCGAACGCGCCCGCCCGCCGCCATTTTACACGATGGCGGCGCTGCGGCATAGGGGCAAACCCACTCCCGACATTGCCCTGACATTGCCCCAACGTTGCTACGACCGGGCGAAGCATTCGCCGCCACGATGTGCCGGGGCGTATGGCTCTGACATGGCGAATGCTGTCGCCCCTACATTTGCCTTTTTCCTGTGCCCCTTGCCTTTGCCGTTCATCCTTCCTTTCCGCCTATCCTTGCTCTTTGCCGTTCATCCTTCCTTTCCGCCTATCCTTGCTCTTGCCTTCTCCCCTCCCCTTGAGATAGAATCATCTCACCTACCCGTGACGAGGGCCATCGCAAGCTGGCGCACAAAGTCGTTCGCGATGATATGGTGGAGGCGGGCCTGCGTCATCTCATAGAGCCAACGACGGAAACGCCGCGTGCTATCTGTACCGGCGATGCGCGCGTGGTACTGTTGGACCTCCATCCCCACACGTAGTCCAGCATCGGTCGGAAGAAGGCTCATACACAGCATTCCTCCCTCAGGCGCGCCGGGGGCCAGCATCAGCCCGCCCGTGATGGCATAGCAGACAGTGCCCCCGCCCTGCTTCTCCGTCGTCTGAGCAGGGGCAAAGCAGAGCAGAGGGAGCCTCACCAACGCCACCTCGAAACAGATCTCGTGCTCTTCCTCCCGTACCTGGATGAACCGCCCGGAGAGCGCCATCAGCCGTCGAAAATAGAAGGGGCCCAGAGTCTCAAGCCTGCTTTCTGTCAGGTGAAACCCCTGGGGGAGCCAGCTCAGGGGCACAGTCAGCCATTGGGCGGAATACACTTCATTCGTCGAACTCGTTGTAAAGGTATGATCGATGGGGAGCCGCCGAATCTGCTCCCATCTAGCGTCTACAGCCATTTTTTGACCTTTCTATTCGTGATTTTTTACCATATTTCCTACAAAAATAATGACTTTTTCAAATCATGGCACGACTCGCGCCAAACCCTTGGCGTTTTGCAGCTTTTGAGGTAGGCTTTATCCACAGAAAATCCTTTCCATAATCTTCTGGAATTGTATCTTTGTTGCATGGGAGCAGGAGCACAGGTCATGTCCGATACCAAACCTCATATCCTCGTCATTGAGGATTATCAGCCCAACGCGATGTTGGTTTGTGATCTCCTCAGCTTTCACGGGTTTCGTGTCAGTTGGGCCCCGGATGGCGTGGCAGGGCTGGAAATGGTAACCAAGGAACCCCCGGACCTGATTCTGATGGACATGCAGATGCCACGCATGGACGGCTATGCCCTGACAAAGCACCTGAAGGCGGACGACGCCTACAAAGCCATTCCCATCGTTGCCCTCACCGCCTGCGCGATGGTCGGTGATGCGGAGAAAGCCCTGGCCGCTGGCTGTGATGGATATATGACCAAGCCCGTGAATACCCGCGAGCTACCCCAGGCTGTTCGCCGCTTTTTGCAGGGCAACGCCAGCTAAACCGTATTTCGGAGAGGACGATGGGTCAATCGTTTCCTTACCAGCTTGCCTTCGCCGGGTTGCTGGCTCGTCATCTCGCCACCCCCCTGGATCTGCCTGCTCTGCTGGACGATGTGGTCCAACTGCTGCATGAGCATCTTCCCCTGGAAGCCGCTCTTTTCTTCATTCCAGAGGAGGAAGGGTGGTGTCTCATGGCGGCGCGCGACGCACAGGGCGCTTCCCTGTTAAAGGCAGAAGCCGTGCCAGAGACGGTGGGCGCTCAACGAGAGCACACCTCGGCCCGAACTGGCACACTCTTGCCGCGCACGGCGGGAGAGCTACCCCCGCCCCCTCTGGCACGCCTGAACTCTGGCGGCGGTCGCTGGGTCATTCCTCTCATCAAAGAAGATAAACTCCTCGCCCTCCTGGACCTCTACCCTGCCCAGCCGCTCTCCCAAGCCGAGGAAGAGTTGCTGGACTCTCTGCAAAGCCCCCTTGTGACCGTGCTACACCGCGCTCACCAGCCACGCAGGTTTGACCCTGAGCCAGAAGAGAGCCTCCTCAATGGTCAGCCCGCCTCGGCGCGAAGTGCTAGCTTTGAGTTGCTCCATCACAGCCTGACAAAGATTGCCCAGGCAAAGAACGTGAGTGGGATCCTTCAGCTTATTGCTGATTACGTGCAGGCATCGGGATGGCAGCGGGTCGCGGTGACCCTGCGGGACCGACATTATTTTCGCGTCACCCACCTTGCCTCGGCCGGGCTGACCCAGGAGGAGCACCAGCACCTGATTCAGACGGCCAAACATGGCAATGTCTGGTTTGAGCGCCTTGGCCCGGACTACGAGCGCTTCCGTCACGACGGCTGGTACTACCTGCCCGCGCGTGATCCGGCGGTGAGGGCCCTTGGCCTTGGCGGGCTGGAGTCCAAGACGGAGCGCAGCGGCGAGGGGACATGGCATCCCGAGGATATCCTCTACATGCCGCTACGGGATCACACGGGCCATCCTATTGGTCTGGTGGTGATGGATGACCCCGAGGATGAGCAGGCCCCCACCGTCGAGCGGATGCGTCCCCTGCAACTCTTCGTGCGTAACGCGGCCCTCATGCTGGACAACCGTCGCCTCCAGTGGGAAAGTGCGCGTCGCCTGGCCGCCACGCAACTGGTTCAGGAGACTGCCGCCCTGGTGTCAGCGTCCCGAGGGGCACAGGAAATCGTTCAGCACCTTATCGAGAAGCTGTCGAGCCGCTTCGATTACCCGATGGTGGCCGTCTACCTACGCGAGGGAGATACCTTCGTTCTGACGGGGCAGATCGGCTACCCGGAGTGGACCAACTTCGATCTGATCAATCAGCAGGCAGGGGTGGTGGGTCGTGCCGTGCGCGATAAAGCCGTTCAGTGGGTCCCGGATGTGTCAGAGGATCCGGACTATGTGATGGGGAACTCCGACGTGGTCAGCGAGGTTGCGATACCTCTGCTTCATAGCAATGAGGTGCTGGGGCTCATCAACGTCGAGAGCACCGTGTCTCGTCCCCTGACCCTGGAGGACAAGGAACTACTGGCGACCCTGGGCGAGCAACTTGCCACCGCCATCACGAATGCGCAGCTTTTCCGGGATATGCAGCGCCACGCCCTGCAGGTCAAGACGGCGAGCGAGTTGAGCCGCCACATCACCTCCATCTTGAGCATCGAGCAACTGCTCTCCGAGGTGGTCCAGCTCATCCGGCGCAACTTTGGCTACTATCATGTCCACATCTTCCTCCATAGCCGGGAGCACGAACGTTGGGTGATG
This sequence comes from Ardenticatenales bacterium, assembly GCA_013812995.1. Classification (GTDB taxonomy): domain Bacteria; phylum Chloroflexota; class Anaerolineae; order Ardenticatenales; family Ardenticatenaceae; genus JACCSL01. The sequence continues at coordinate 6,168 of JACCSL010000387.1, forward strand.
TACGCGGCCTCGGGCGAGGCGGCAGCGGAGTTGCGTGGGCGCGGCTATTCCTTTGCACCCGATGAGGGTATCGTGGGCCATGTCGGAGCCACGGGTATGGTTCTCCTGGTGCCGGATGTGGCTCAGGACCAGCGCTATATTTCTCATCCGCTCCTGCCCAAAACGCGTGCTCAGCTCGGGATCCCACTGAGACTGGGGAACCAGGTGCTGGGGGTGCTGGATGTCCATACCGATGTTCCCCACGGTCTCACCGAGAGTGACCGGGAACTGCTAGAGAGCCTGGCAAACCAGATCGCGGTGGCGCTGAACAACGCGCAACTCTTTAGTGAGGTCGAGACACAACTCGCTGAGCGGGAACGACTCTATCAGGCATCCTTCGCGATTTCCAGCGCGCAGAGCGTGGAGGAGGTTTTGGAGGCGGTCATGCGGCCCCTGGCGGCCCCGCACCTCATTCGCGCTGGCCTGCTCATCCCGGAACATGGCGAGGAGGGGCTGGGGATCGAGACGGTCCCGGAGGTGCTGGAGGTCGCTGCCATCTGGAACCCCACGGCGCGTCCGCTGCTCATTCAGCCGAACACGCGGCTGCGGGCAGAAACCATGCCCTCGCTGCACAACATGGTAACGGACTATGTGCAAGTCGTCAGCAATGTACAAGAGGATGAGCGCCTCGATCCGGTCACACGCGCCATCATTTCGCAGCTGGGCGTGAACTCCCTTGCCCTGGTACCTCTGCGCGGCGGCAAATATGTGATGGGCTGGCTGCTACTCATGAGCAACCGCCTGAACGCTCTGGACGAGAAACTGCTCAAACCGTACCAGACCCTTGCCGACCAGGCCGCGCTGGCCGTCGAGCGCGTCGAGCTGCTCAGCCAGACGCAGCTCCGCGCGGAGCGCCTCTCTGTGCTTAACACGCTGGCGAGCAACGTTATCTCCTCACTCGACCTACAGAAGACGCTAGAAGACTCCGTGCAGGCGATGGCCCAGCTCTTCCGCGTGCGGCAGTCCGGGCTGTTGCTTTTCGAGCAGGGGAACACCCGGAGCCGCCTCGTGGCCCAGTACCGCGAGGATGGCTTCCGCCACACTCAGACTATCTACGTTCCCATTAAGGGAAACCCCCTCACCGAGCGGTTGCTGGAGACCCGCGCCCCCGTCTACATCAAGCAGATCAGCACGGATCCGCTCGCCATCAGGATTCGCGAGGGAACCCACCCCCGCTCCTACACGGCAATGCTGGTGGTTCCGTTGCTCAGTCGGGATCGGGTCATTGGCTCTATCAGTCTGGATATCGTGGGCGAGGAGCGACACCTCGATCCCGAAGAGATCAACCTGGCACAGACCATCGCCGCCCACATCGCCACCGCCGTCGAGAATGCCAAGCTGTTCGAGGAAGCCACGCGCCGCGCCTACAACATGGAGACCGCCTCGCAGGTGGGGCAACAGCTCACCAAAATTTCCGACGAGGAACAGTTGATGCGCGAGGTGGTACAGCTCATCTGTGACCGCTTCGACTTCTACTATGTTGGTATCTATCTACAGTCGGAAGAGAGCGGGCGGCTGGTACTGCGCGAGGGCTCCGGGACGCTGGGCCGGGCCATGAAGTCGCGCCGTATCGTACTCTGGCCAGAGCAGGGGATTCCCGGCTACGTTCTGAGTGCGGGCGAGACGATCATCTCCGACGATGTGCATAAGGATGCACGCTTCATGCGGACACCGCTCCTGCCCGCCACTTCTGCTCAAGCGGCCATTCCCCTCAAGGTAGGCGGGGAGTTGCTGGGGGTCTTGGATGTCCACAGCGCCAAGATAGGGGTCTTCCACAGCGATACCATCGCGGTGTTGACGACGATTGCGGACCAGATCGCCATCGCCCTCCAGAATGCGCGTCTCTTCGGTGTGCAGCGTGCCAACCTGAAACAACTCCAGGAAGTGGATCGCCTGAAGAGCGAGTTCCTGGCAAGCATGAGCCACGAGCTGCGCACCCCGTTGAACTCGATTATTGGCTTTTCCAAAATTATCCTGCGCGGCATCGATGGCCCCATCACGGAGACGCAGCGCCAGGATCTGACCTCCATCTACAATTCCGGGCACCACCTCCTCGCCCTGATTACCGATATCCTCGACCTATCGAAGATCGCAGCGGGCAAGATGGACCTACACCGCGAGGCTCTCCATCTCAATGAGGTGGTGAGCGAGGTGCTGCAAACGCTGGAGCCGCAGGCGTCCGAGCGCGACCTCAAGCTGGAGGGAGAATTCGAGGATAATCTGCCGATGGCCCATGCCGATAAGATCCGGGTGCGCCAGATTCTCCTCAATCTGCTCTCGAACGCGATCAAGTTTACGGAGCGGGGCGGTGTCTTCGTGAATGTGCGACGCGTCGCGACTGCTCAGCCCAGTGACAAACTCTCTCATTGTGTCGGCGACCCTCACGGCAACTACCTGGAAATTGCGGTGCGGGACACAGGTATCGGCATCAAGAGCGAGGACCAGGAGCTGGTGTTCGAGGAATTTCGCCAGGTGGACAGTTCCTCCAAGCGCCGTTCCGGGGGGACGGGCCTTGGCCTTGCTATCTCCCGTCGTTTCGCAGAGCTACACGGCGGGGCGCTCTGGCTCCAATCTCGTTATGGTATTGGAAGCACATTCCGCTTTACCCTTCCCGTTGTCGCTGACTCAACAAACAGTGATTCCCAATCTACGACCTAACTACGGTGGAATAACGC
>JACCSL010000390.1 GCA_013812995.1 Ardenticatenales bacterium
GCTCTGGTTGCCGGGTACACTGAGAGCATGAGTCCCGACGCGGATATTCTCCCTGTAACCTCCACACGTACAACCGAGGGGCAGCTTGAGATTGCAGGCTGTTCCCTGACCCATCTCGCCGTTCTGCATGGTACCCCGCTTTACCTCTACGATCAGGCAACGATAGACGCGGCGCTGGCCGCGTATCGCGCGGCGCTAGCCGCGCACTGGCCGGGCCAGGCGGAGATTGCCTACGCGGCCAAGGCGTGGCTCAGCACCGCGATGGCGCAGTGGGCAGCCAGCGCAGGGCTGGGGCTGGACGTGGTGAGCGAGGGCGAGCTACGCCACGCGCTGCACGCGGGCTTTCCGGCAGAGCGACTCCACGCGCATGGTAATAATAAATCCTTCGACTTCTTGAGAGCGTGTGTGGCGGAGGGCGTCGGGCGCGTCGTCATCGACCACCCCCAGGAGGTTGAGAGACTAATCACTATTTGTAAGACGCGCGGGAAGCAGCAGCGCATGTGGCTGCGGCTGAACCCGGCCACCGCAGCGGAGACCCACAGCAGCATCGAGACGGGCAGCGCCACCTCCAAGTTTGGTCTCAGCATGGCGGATGGCACTGCTCTACGCGTGGCTACGCGTGTGCAACAGAGCGAGTGGCTGGACTGGCAGGGACTCCACTTTCACATCGGCTCCCAAATCAGCGACCCGGCCCCGTTTTGCGAGGCCATTCGCAAGGTTTTCCGCTGGGTGGAAGAGGTACGGCAGGAGCTAGATTGGACACCGCGCGAGTTTTCGCCGGGGGGCGGCTGGGCGGTGCCCTACACACCCGGCGCACCGTGCCTCACCCCCGAGCAGGCAGTTCCTGCGCTGGCGCAAACATTGCTCGCCGAGGTAGAACGCATCCACGTACCTCTCCCCACACTCGTTCTGGAACCGGGCCGCGAGTTGGTGGCGCGGGCGGGCGTCGCCCTCTACCGGGTGAGTGCGCCGAAACAGGCCGGGACGAGTCGCTACGCCTTTCTCGATGGTGGCCTTGGCGACAACCCGCGCCCGGCGCTGTACAATGCCCCCTATCATGCCCTGCTCGCAAACCGCACAGGAACAGAGGTAACGCAGAGCTACACCCTCGCTGGCCCCTTCTGCGAGTCCGGCGATGTGCTCATCCGGGATATTGCGCTGCCAGAGCTACGTGAGAACGATGTTCTCGCCGTGCCCGTTAGCGGTGCCTACCAGCTCAGTATGGCCTCGACTTACAATGGCACACCGCGCCCTGCCGTGCTCTGGCTGCGCGAGGGCACGGCGCAACTCATCCAGCGGCGCGAGACCTTCGCAGAACTGTGGAAACGCGATATTGGCCTGTACAGTGAAGTAACGCCGGATGCCACGCGATACCAGGAGCAAGTTGCTACCCTTATTGAGCATCTTGAATTGGTACAACGCCGACCACTCCTATATCTATTTCCACCACCTCGTCATTATGCTCTACGCACCTACCTAGCTGCTTTATATACAGGTAGCCACATATGGGGACTTGAACCAGATGTACAATTGCGCGATACAATTGCTTTAGATCGTGGGTGGGATCTTACTCATAATGCCTTAACTTCTATGCTTGAAAGAGGGTTAAATGAAGAACAAATCGTTGATGAATTGCTAACCATCGAAATCGAAATGTGGAAGCGAATTCTACAAAATATCACTGCTAGCAAAGGAGCTAACACCTATGGAAACCACACCCCCGACCCCGATTGAGATGCTCATGTTCGAGGTCGCCGAGAACCTGGAGGCACTGGTGGCCCGTGAGCTGGCAAATATTGCCCAACCCCCGCGTGGCTCTATCAAAGACACGGGCCACTACCGACTTCTACAGGACGCAAAGCTCAACCGCAAACAGTCCGAGGCGCTGAACCGTGTGCTCGAAACCCTGGCCTACAACGTGGCCTCCACGATTTTTGCGACGCTGGATGGCGATGTAAAAACCGACTTCGAGAACTTCCCGAGGCTGGCATTGGTGGAACAGGGCAGCACCGCGCCCATCAGCGAGAGCCTGCGTATGGCGTTTACTTCCAGGTGGGACGAGGAAGGCGACTCGGAGCTATCTCACCCGCACCCGGATTAGGGAAATCGACATAACAAAGGAAAAGACAAATGGGGAAGAAAAATTCGCACTGCTCGTTCTGCGGCAACCCCTTTGAGGAGGCGCAGCCCTGGCCGCGTCAATGCAGCGCTTGCCAGGAGAGAAGCTACGTCAACCCGCTGCCGGTGGCGGTAGTGCTGGTTCCGGTAGACAAGGGGCTGCTCATGGTGCGGCGGGCCATCGAGCCGCGCAAAGGGCTGCTGGCGCTGCCCGGGGGCTTCATCAACATGGGAGAATCCTGGCAGCAGGCCGGGGCACGCGAGGTCATGGAGGAAACAGGGCTTGCCCTTGACCCCGACGAGATCAAGGATTTTCGGGCGCTCAGCGCGCCGGATGGCACGGTTCTGATCTTCGGGATCGCGCAGCCACGGAGCGCCGCATCCCTCACGCTGCTCGACTCCACGGACGAGGCACTGGAGTGCCTCATCCTGGAGCAGTCCGAGGAGCTGGGGTTTCCTCTCCACACCCAGGTGGTCAGGGAGTACTTTGCGCGCCTCTCTCAGTAATGTACCCAGACGTAGGTGCCTGGGTTATCTTCGGTGGAGCGAATAAAGCGTTCTGTCTCAGGCACGACAGGCGTGGTAAAGTCGAAGAACCAGCGCGCATCGAAGGGGCTGAAGTTCACGCAGCCGTGGCTACGCACCGCGCCAAAGTTGTCGTGCCAGTAGGCCCCGTGCAGGCCGTAGCCCTGGTGGAAGTACATGACCCAGGGAACATCGCCCAGGTCATAGGCATCGTTTCCGGTGCCGCCCGCCATCGGGGCTTGACGGAGCTTGATCCAGATGCGGAACAGACCGGTCACCGTGGCATACTTCCCCCGCCCCGTGGCAACCAGGGTGCCGTAGATCGGCGTATCGCCCTGGTGCGCAATCGCAGTCTGCTCCGTGAGATTGATTTCTATCCAACGCTCATCGGGGCCAATCGCCTCTGGGCGCGGGCTGGGCTTCATGCGGCGCACAAAGGCGCTGTGAACCCATAAGCTGTCCCCAATGCGATACCATAACTCCCCGCCGACCCGCTGCTCCTCTAGAATCCAGACCACATCATAAAGTTTAAGCGTGCCCACCAGCGTGTCTGGCGTGAGAACACCCGGCTGAGAGCGCACATTGAGCAGCGGGTTGTAGACCATGCCGAAGGGTACCCCAGGATAGAGCTGCATATCCACCCCATACATCTTTGAGAGGGTGGCGAGGCGCAGGGCATTCCCATTGATCCAACCGGTCACATTCCAGCTCCAGCGCACCTTGTAGAAGGTCTGGTTCCCCACCGCCGCGCTGTCCAGAATCGACACCCAGGAGAAGGTGCCGCCGTGTCTGCCGAAGGGCTGATTGGAGCGCACCGCATTCAGCGAGTAGTAGACAGGAGTCCGGTAGGTCACCTGTGCAAATTGCGTGTTCGCAACGGGCAGATAGTCATAAGGGTTGATTCCCTGCTCTGCGGTGGTAGGTTCCTCCGCATGAGTGACAGAGAGATTGCCAACGCCAAAAAACGATAAGGCCACCAGCATCCCAACCACGCGAAGCAACCGCCCATACCAGCTTTGCCATCTTTGATGCCTTTGAAGTGCGGCTTGGTCCATCACTCAGTCCTCCTAAAAGCCATATCTCTATGGGAATTGTAAGCTATTTATCAACGGTTAGGCAAGGGGCAACTTCATCACGCCCAGGGCAATTGCATACTCGGACGGTTTGGGTTCGCCATGCCCGCGCGGGCACAAATAGCCTGCCGATTGATCGGCAGGCGGGCATCACGGCTAAGAGCGTCTCGCTCTAGCAAGTATGCGATTGCCCTGTCATCATGCACTGAATTTGGCCCATAAAAAGCAAATAGCCCCCCAAGTTCCAGCACTTGTGGGGCCATCCGTACGAAATATATCTGTATCAGGGACAAGAGGAGTATAGAAGAACAAGTCGCCCAGATAAATAGGAGCAAAGGGGGATTCTGATTGGGACCATAGTCGCGCGAAAGCAAGGAGGATAGTCAATAGAGAGTCACTCGATCCAGCGCGGCCAGAGCTCTGCCAGGCTGAGGTTGTTCTCCGCTGCCACCTCGTCAAACAATGCCTGAAGCTGGGCGGTAGTCACCTCGCGGAAGGCGTAGCGGGTAGCGAGCCGCCGCATAGCTTCCTGGAAGGGCGCATCGCCGAGGCGCAGCCGCAACTCATCGAAGAGCAACGCGCTGGCGTAGTAGGTGGGGCCACGGTAACTCACCCAGTTGTCATATCCGAAGAGGGGACGATTTACCCCCACGGGGCGGCGCGCCAGATCGTTGGCATACTCTGCCTCCCAGCGTTGCCGCTGCGCCACCGCCGCCTCGGGGCCACGGACGCGGTGTAGGTAGCGGAGCTGGGCGTAGGTCGC
>JACCSL010000397.1 GCA_013812995.1 Ardenticatenales bacterium
GGATAAGCGTTGACCCTACGATTCGAGATTTTTACTCTTTTCCCCGCCATGTTTGAGGGGCCTTTCAGTGAGAGCATCATCAAGCGTGCGCTCGAGAAGGGGTTGATCGATATTCACCTGCACAACATCCGCGACTGGGCTCCTGGCAAACACGCCGTCACGGATGACACGCCCTACGGCGGGGGCGGTGGGATGGTCATGAAGGCGGAGCCGATCTTTCTCGCCGTGGAGGCCGTTCTGGGGCTCTCGCCCATCACAGCAGAGGAACCGCGTCGCGAGACCCCCTGCCCGATCATCCTGCTCACCCCGCAGGGTCGCCCCTTTACACAGCGCGTCGCGGAGGAGCTGGTGGAGCACGAGCGCTTCGCCCTGCTCTGCGGGCGCTACGAGGGCGTGGACGAGCGGGTGCGGGAGCATCTCGTGACCGACCAGATTTCCCTGGGTGATTACGTGCTTAGCGGCGGGGAACTGGCGGCGATGATCGTCGTAGATGCCGTGACGCGGCTGCTGCCCGGCGCGCTGGGGGATCCCACCGGAGCCAGCGACGACTCCCACTCGACGGGGCTCCTGGAGTACCCACACTACACACGCCCCCCGCAGTTCCGTGGCTGGCCCATCCCCGAGATTCTCGTCAGTGGCCATCACGGGAAAATCGAGGCATGGCGGCGTGAGCAGGCCCTGCTACGCACCCTCGCCCACCGCCCCGACCTCCTTGCCAGCGCAGCGCTTACCGAGAAGGAGCGCCGCTGGCTCGCGGAGCAGGCAGAGCAGAATCGCGATGGCTAACAGGCCGAAAATTTGCTAGAGCTTTTCAGGAGTGATATACTGCTCCGCTAGCAACGACCCCCGAAACGCCCTTTGTGGGGCGTTTTTCTTGTCATTTTTGAAGGAGAGCAGCATGGCCAACCTTGTCCAGATGTTGGAAGCCGAGCAGAAAGAAAAGTTCGGCCAGAACCTGCCTCAGATCGACCCTGGCGATACCGTCCGCGTGCATGTGCGCATCGTGGAGGGCAAACGCGAGCGTGTCCAGATCTTCGAGGGATTGGTTCTGGGAATCAGTGGCAGCGGGAGCAACCGCAGCATCACCGTGCGCCGCATGGGGGCGCATGGGGTGGGCGTCGAGCGTGTCTTCCCCCTCTACAGCCCTCGCGTTGATAAATTCGAGGTCATGCGCAAGGCGAAGGTTCGCCGCGCCAAGCTGTACTACATGCGCGAGCGCACGGGCAAGCGCGCCCGCCTCAAGGAGCGCCTGCGCCGCTAAGGGTGCATGATGGTATAGAAAGAGCATGGTCTTATGGGACTGTGCTCTTTTTGTTTGTGGATGAGGGTACTGGAAGGACGCGGGAATGGCTGATAGGTTGATAGAAGCAGAACTCCGGCGTGCCGTGAGCGCCGTGCAGGCGGCAGACGCCCTGCTGATTACCGCTGGGGCGGGGATGGGCGTGGAGTCGGGGCTCCCTGATTTTCGGAGCAGTCCGGGAGCCTGGCAGGATTACCCCGCCCTGGCTCACCTTAAACTGCAATACGAGCAACTTGCCACCCCCCGCTGGTTCGCGCAGGATCCCGCGCTGGCATGGGGCTTCTACTGGCATAAGCTTCAACGGTATCGCCGCGCGACGCCCCATGCGGGGTTCGACCTCTTGCGGGGCTGGGCCGAAGCCAAGCCGCATGGCTACTTTGTTTTCACCAGCAACGTCGATGGACACTTCCAGAAGGCGGGCTTTGACCCGGAGCGAGTGGTAGAATGCCACGGCTCCCTTCATCACCTTCAATGCACGATGCGCTGCACGGACAGCCTCTGGAGCGCCGAGGAGTTAGCGTTGGTCATCGACGAGACGACGTGGCGCACGCTCCCTCCCTTGCCCTCCTGCCCCATCTGCGGTGGCCTGGCGCGCCCCAACGTCTTGTTGTTCGATGACGATGGGTGGGTACATGACCGAAGTGAGGCCCAGGCGGCGCGTCTGGACCGCTGGCTGGTGCAAGGGCAGGAGGACAGTGCACGGCTGGTCATCATTGAATGTGGCGCGGGGGTGATTGTCCCCAGTGTGCGGCGCTACTCGGAGCGGCTCGTGGCGCAGGGAGCAACACTCATTCGCATCAACCCCCAGGACTGTCAGGTTCCGCGCCAACAAATCGCCCTGCGGATGGGCGCGCTGGAGGCTCTACAAACCATGAATCTGCTAGTCAACCAGAGCAACGAGACGAACTGAAATGGGTCCAACCCTGCTGTACGAGCTAGCGTTCTGGGAGGCCGGCCACCGCCTCATCGTTGGGCTGGACGAGGTGGGGCGCGGTTGCCTGGCGGGGCCGGTCGTGGCGGGTGCCGTGGTGCTGCCGGTGGGGGAGCGCGTGCTCTGCGGCGTCCTGCGCGCAGCGGGGCTGCGGGACTCCAAGCAACTCTCAGCGACGAGGCGCGAATCTCTGGTTCCACTCATCGAAGAACTGGCGCTGGGGGTGGCCATTGGTGTGGGCACCGTAGCGGAAATCAATGCGGAGGGCATCGTGCCCGCCTGCCGCCGGGCCATGCAGCGGGCGATTCAGGCGCTGCCCTGCCCGGTAGAGGCACTGCTTCTTGATGCCTTCCCGCTGCCCAGCGAGGAGCGACCTCAGCGGGCCATCGTGCGCGGCGATGATGCCTCGCTCTCCATCGCTGCCGCGTCGGTGGTGGCAAAGGTCTACCGCGACCGCCTCATGGTGGCGTACGACCAGGACTTTCCCGGCTATGACTTTGCCTCGAACAAAGGGTACGCCGCGCCCGCTCATCGTGCGGCTCTGCAAACGCTCGGCGCAACAAGCATCCACCGGATGAACTGGGCACCCCTGCGCGCGCTGACCGCCTACCAGTTGCTCCTGGAGGACCCTGCCGATGGGCCGACGTGACCTTCATGCACGGGGCAACCGTGGCGAACTCTGGGCCGCGCGCGCGCTGCGAGCGGCGGGCTATCGCATCCTCGCCCGGCGCTGGCGTATTCCCGGCGGCGAGATTGATCTGATAGCAGAGGACGGGGACGGCTATGCCTTCGTCGAGGTCAAGACGCGGCAGGATCATCGCTTCGGGAGCCCCGAGGCGGCGGTTGGCCGACGCAAGTTGGCGCGGCTGCACCGCGCGGCGGAGCAGTGGCTGGCCGATGAGGTGGGCGATGCGCCCGTCGCCTGGCGCGTCGATGTGGTAGCTGTCGAGATGGATGCACACCAGGGAGCCTTACCGCGCCGCATCACCATCTTTCGTTACTTTGAGGTCTGATCAACGTCTAATCGAAGTGTCATCGCTTTTCGTCTGACCTGCGGCTCCTGGCTATACTTTGCCCATGCTATCACTAACCGACACGCTCTGGACACTCTATCACTGGTTGTTGCGGCAGCTTGATCCCACCCACCCTGTCTCGTTGGCGATTCGGGCCGAGGAGGCACTGGGCCGGAAAGAGTGGGGGACCGCCTTTGATCTGAGCAACAGTGCTCTGAAAAAGCGGCTCGATTTCACTCCCGCCTACTTTGTCCGAGGGCTGGCGCGCCTGCAACTGGACGATTACGCAGGAGCCCTCCACGATCTGAATCGCTTTCTCGCCCTGGTCGAAGAGCCGCCCGCGCTGGTCTATTACTGGCGCGGCCGCATCTATGCCCAGAAAGGAGAGTGGGCG
>JACCSL010000401.1 GCA_013812995.1 Ardenticatenales bacterium
GGGCAGGTGATCCTCTTCATCGACGAGCTGCACAACCTCGTCGGCGCGGGGGCGGCCCAGGGTGCAATGGACGCCTCGCAGATGGTCAAGCCGATGTTGGCGCGCGGCGAGTTGCAGGTCGTCGGGGCGACGACGCTGGACGAGTACCGCAACCACGTCGAGAAAGACCGCGCGTTGGAGCGCCGCTTTAGTCCGATCTTCGTGGATGAGCCCAGTGTGGAGGACACGATCAAGATGCTGGCGGGGCTGAAGAGCCGCTACGAGCAGCATCACAACGTCGTGATTCTGGACGAGGCGATAGATGCCGCTGTGCGCCTCTCGGACCGCTATGTGACGGAGCGCCATTTGCCTGACAAGGCAATTGACCTGGTGGATGAGGCGGCGGCCAAGCTGCGCGTGGACATCTTCAATATGCCGCCCGACCTGCGCGCCCAGAAGGTCGAGCTGGAGAAGTACACCAGCGAGGAAGAGGAGGCGTGGCAGGCGCGCGACTACGAGCGCGCGGCACGGCTGCGCAGCCAGCGCATCCAGGTCGAGGAGCAGCTTCGCACGGACATCGCGGCCTGGCGGGGCAATCTGGGGCTTGATGAGGTCGTGGACCGCGAGGATGTGGCGGAGATCGTAGAAAGTTGGACGGGGATTCCCGTCAAGCGGATGCTCCAGGCAGAGGCGGAGAAGTTACTGCACATGGAGGAGCACCTGCACGAGCGCGTTATCGGGCAGCACAAGGCCATCGAGGCGGTCGCTGATGCGATTCGCCGAGGCCGCTCCGGTATGAAGGACCCCAAGCGCCCGATGGGTAGCTTCATCTTCCTTGGTCCCACCGGTGTTGGGAAGACCGAGCTAGCCCGCTCCCTGGCCGCGTTCCTCTTTGATGATGAGGAGGCAATGGTACGCGTGGACATGTCCGAGTTCCGCGCGGGCCACACCGTGAGTCGCCTGATCGGCTCCCCGCCCGGCTATGTCGGCTATGGCGAGGGCGGACAACTGACGGAGGCGGTGCGCCGCCGCCCATACCAGGTGGTGCTCTTCGACGAGATCGAGAAGGCGCACCCGGAAATCTTCAACGTGCTGCTCCAGGTGCTCGACGATGGTCGGCTCACGGATGGGCAGGGGCGCACAGTGGATTTCCGCAACACGGTCATCATCATGACCTCGAATCTGGGAACGAAGTACATGGCGAAGGGCAACGGCCCACTCGGCTTCCGTGTGGGGGATCGGGCGGATCAGAAGAGCATCAACAATCAGGCCATCGAGGATGATCTGAAGGAGATGTTCCGCCCAGAGTTCCTGAATCGCGTGGACGAAATTATCATCTTTGAGTCGCTCAGCCGCGCGCAACTGCGGGAGGTGGTGGAACTACAGGTGCATCGCGTCATGAAGAATCTCAGCGAAAATGGGCTGAATATTCAGTTGGACGAGAGCAGCCGCGACTGGCTCGCCAACAAGGGCTACGACCCGCAGTATGGGGCTCGCCCGCTCAAGCGCGTCATCATGCGCGCCATCGAGAGTCCGCTCTCGAAGAAGCTGCTCTCCGGCGAGTTCAAGGAGGGGGATACCATCCTTGTCTCCGTCGCTGAGGGTGGCGAGGAATTGACGTTTACCAAGGCTGAATAAAATAGAGGAGGAGGCGCAAGTCCCCTCCTCCTCATGTATAGATATTACTCGTTGGGGGCAACAATGACGTTGCCCCTTTTTGTTACGATAGCCGAAAATTCGTAGGGAGGAATCTCTTGTCTTTAACGGTAGAGAGCCGGCGGAAAAAAATCGAGACGCTCCAGGCACAGTATCCTGATGCTTTATTTTTGGATGTCACCTCTCAAGGGGAAATGCCCTGGGTGAAATTCAGCCCGTTCTATCCTCATGGCAACATCCCGATTCCCCTATCTCCAGGACATATCGCGGCATCCGTAGAAGGGATTTGGCAGGGCTTGAAAGTCTTCGAGTCCGCTAATGTAGACGCGTCCAAGTTCTCCATTACCACGATGAAAAACCTCAAGCGAACCGTGCGAAGCAATGGGCCTGTGCTGGGT
>JACCSL010000409.1 GCA_013812995.1 Ardenticatenales bacterium
GTGTACGCGCCGTCATCCTGGATGGCGTTGCACCGCCTGATCTGGTGCTTGGGCAGAATGTGGCCCGCGATGCACAGCACGCCCTCGACCTGATCTGGGAGCGCTGCGCCCAGGACACCGCCTGCCATGCGGCCTTCCCAGAGATTCGTGAGGAGTGGGTGGCGCTGCTTGCTGCGCTGGACGAGGCTCCCGTCGAGGTCAACGTGGCGCACCCTGTCACAGGCGAGAAGCTGTCGTTCCCTTTCACGCGTGAGGCACTGGCAACCACGGTTCGCCTGCATACCTACACGCCGGAGACGGTAGCACTTCTGCCGCTGCTCATCCACACCGCACAGAGCACAGGCAACCTGGAGCCTCTGGCCGCCCACGCGCTCCTGCTAACGGAAGACCTCTCCAACAGCATCAGCAATGCGATGAACATCTCGGTGCTCTGTGCGGAAGATGTTCCCTTCTTCGTCCCTGAAGAGATCAAGACGGCGAATGAGGGTAGCTACCTGGGCGACCTCCAGACGCGCCAGCTTCTCTCGACGTGCGCGCTCTGGCCGCGCGGCGAGATTCCGCCGACCTTCAAGGAGCCAGTCTCCTCCGAGGTGCCCACGCTCCTGCTCTCCGGCGAGGCTGATCCTGTCACCCCGCCCGAGTATGGGGAGCATGCAGCTCAAACTCTGCCCAATAGCCTGCACCTTATCGCGCCAGGTCAGGGCCATAATGTCATCTATCGCGGCTGCATCCCACGCCTGGCCGAGGAATTCATCGTGGCCGGCACCGTTGAGGGACTAAAAAGCGACTGTGTGGCGCAGATTGCGCCGATGCCCTTCTTTGTCACCTTCACTGGTCCCCCCCCCTGAGAGCAACATGATTAGCGTCCAACATATTCAGAAGAGTTTTGGCACCATCCAGGCAGTGAAAGATGTTTCCTTTACCGCACCGGATGGGCAGATCACGGGGCTGCTTGGCCCCAACGGTGCCGGCAAAACCACCACTCTGCGCATCCTCTACACGCTGATGACCCCCGACCGAGGCAGTGCCACCATCGATGGCTTCGACGTGGTCAGGGACACACGCGAGGTGCAGAAGCGCATCGGCGCGCTGCCCGACAGCTACGGGCTCTACCCGCGCCTCACTGGGCGGGAGAATATCCGCTACTACGGGCGGCTGCACGGACAGAAAGGGGCTGCACTGGAAAAAACCATCGACGATCTCATCACACTCCTCGACATGCAGGACATCGCCGGGCGGCGCACGGAAGGCTTCTCGCATGGGCAGCGCCTCAAGGTCGCCATTGCCCGCGCGCTGGTGCATGAGCCCAGTAATGTGCTCCTTGATGAGCCGACCAACGGGCTGGATGTCATGAGTACCCGCGCCATGCGCACCGTCATTCGCCGCCTGCGCGACGAGGGGAAGTGCGTCCTCTTCTCCAGCCACATCATGCAGGAGGTTTCCGCCCTCTGCGACAACATCGTGGTCATCGCCGGGGGCAGCGTCGCGGCCAGCGGCACAGCGGAGGAACTGCGTAGCTCCACGGGACAGGAAAACCTGGAGGATGCGTTTGTCGCGGTCATTGGCTCCAGGGAGGGGCTGCAATAATGCTTGAGCGAATCGGCGTGATCTTCCGCAAAGAGATCACCGACAATATCCGCGACCGGCGCACCCTGCTGGCCTCGCTCGTCTATCCGCTCTTCGGCCCGATTCTCCTGGCCGTGCTCCTCTCGTTCCTGGGCAACACCATCACCGCGCAGAGCGAGAAACCCCTACGCCTACCCGTCTCGGGGGCCGAATACGCGCCAGCCCTCATCGCCTTTCTGAGGCAGAACGATGTCGAGATCGTGGAGCCGCCCGCCGACCCGGAAAACGCGGTGCGCGAGGGAACCGAAGAGGTGGTGCTGCTCATCCCGGAAGGGTACGGCGACGAGATGAACAGTGGCCGCCCGGCCACCGTACGGCTCGTGGTGGACGAGTCACGCCAGTCGGCCACCGGCACCATCGAGCGGGCGCGCCGACTACTCACCGGCTACAGCCAGCAACTCGGCTCACTGCGCCTGCTAGCGCGAGGCATCAGCCCCAACGTCACGAGCCCGCTCGCCATCGAGCGCGTGAATGTCGCCACCCCGCAGAGTCAAGCAGCCAATGTTCTGAGCATGGCCCCCTACTTTATCATCTTTTCGATCTTCATCGGCGGGATGTACCTCGCCATTGACACGACCACGGGCGAGCGGGAGCGTGGCTCCCTGGAACCGCTGCTCATCACACCCGTGCCGCGCTCGGAACTGGTCCTGGCGAAGATGGCTGCCACGCTGCTATTCACCGTCATCGCGGTGATAGAAACCCTGGTGGCCTTCGGGATTCTGCTGAATGTCATCCCCAGCCGCATCGCCGTCAGCCTCGACCCCTCTGTGTTGGTCGCGATCTTCTTCATCACGCTGCCCATCATGCTGCTCGCAGCGGCGCTCCAGATGATTGTTGCTACCTACTCGGCGGGCTTCAAGGAGGCGCAGAACTATCTTTCCTTTATGATGCTGATTCCCGCGCTGCCCGGCATGTTCCTGGCCTTCGCCCCCGTGCGCCCCACGCTCTGGACCATGCTCATCCCGACCTTCGGCCAGCAGATTCTCATGGGCCAGGTCATGCGCGGCACCCCCGTGGACCCCAGCCACATCATCACCTCGGCGGCGGTCACGCTACTGGTGGCGCTGGCACTCGTTGTCCTCGCGGTGCGGTTGTATGCACGGGAGGATGTGCTGTTTCGACGTTGACCTCATCCCCTCTTCTGACTATAATCAACGCGCGTCGCGCCCCATAAAACAGGCCGACGCGTTTTTTTACGTTTTGCCTAACTTTTGGGAAATTTCGTTCCGTATCGTCCCGCTGAAGGAGCAAAAATATGAGCAAAACCTACCATATCTGGACCATTGGCTGCCAGATGAATATGGCCGATTCCCAACGGCTCGCCTCCGAGCTGGAAAAGCGGGGCTATCGCTTCACACCGGACGAGAACGAGGCCGACATCATCGTGCTGAACAGCTGCGTCGTGCGCCAGCAGGCCGAGGACCGCGCCTATGGCAAGCTCACCTCGCTCAAGCCACTCAAGAGCCGCGCGGGCGGCGGGCCGGTGCTGGGGCTGATGGGCTGCATGGTCGGGGTGCGCAACCCCGCGCCGCTGCGCGAGCGGATGCCGTGGGTGGATGTCTTCCTGCCCCCCAGCGAGCCCGGCCCGCTCCTCGCCTATCTCGACGGGCAGGAGTGGGACGCCGACGCCTATTTCGACGAGGTGCGCCAGCGCAAGTCGCTGGAGGAGCTACAGAATCTCGCGACGACCAGCAACGAGGTAATTCTGCCCAGCCACGAGCAGAACTCGGTGGTCACAGCGCATGTGCCCATCGTCTACGGCTGCAGCCACC
>JACCSL010000432.1 GCA_013812995.1 Ardenticatenales bacterium
CTGGATCGGCGACAAGGCGCAGGCGGCCAATGACTGGATCGGTGATAAGGCCAAGGGTGCACGCGACTGGATCGGCGACAAGGCGCAGGCGGCCAATGACTGGATCGGTGATAAGGCCAAGGGCGCACGCGACTGGATCGGTGACAAGACCAAGGATGCCAATGACTGGATTGGTGACAAGACCAAGGATGCCAATGACTGGATCACGGGCCAAGCCGCTGACGCACGCGACTGGATCACTGGCAAGGCCGATGCCGCTACCAAATGGTTCGAGGAGACAGGACATGGACTCGTCACAGGGGTTAGCGACAAGGCACGTGGCTTCGTCAGCAGCTTGACGAGTGGTGGTGGACCAATCCTCGAATGGTTCGGCGGCATTGTGAATGGGCTTATCTCTGGCGTCGAGAGCGCCGGGAACAGCGCTGTCTCAACGGTGAGCGGTGCCTTGAACACAGGCTTGAATTGGCTTGAATCGAAGGCGCAGGGCGTGGTCAGCTTCGTGGAATCTGCTGGAACAGGGGCCGTTACGTTTGTTGGAAATGCTGCCACCCAAGGAGTCACGCTCGTTGGAAACGCAGCGACCCAGGGAGTCAACTTCGTGGAGAGTACCGCCACGGGTGCTGTCAACTTCGTGGCAGACGGTGCGACGGGTGCCGTCAACTTCGTGGCAGACGGTGCGACGGGTGCCGTCAACCTCGTGGCAGACGGTGCGACGGGTGCCGTCAACTTCATGGAGAGTACCGCCACCGGCACGGTCAACTTCATGGCACGCGGCGCGACGGGTGCTGTCAACTTCGTGGAGCGCGGCGCGACGGGTGCTGTCAACTTCGTGGAGCGCGGCGCGACCGGTGCCGTCAACTTCGTGGAGCGCGGCGCGATGGGTGCCGTGACGGGCGTGGAAACCCTCGCCCATGGCGCTGTGACGGGGCTGGAAACTGTCGCGAGTGGTGCCGTGACGGGTGTGGAAACGCTCGCCAATGGTGCCGTGACGGGCGTGGAAACCGTCGCGAGTGGTGCTGTGACGGGGCTGGAAACGCTCGCCAATGGTGCCATCACCGGGCTGGAGACCGTGAGTACAAACGCCGTGAATGGCGTTGAGGGCGCGGCCACCGGTGCCGTTACCTTCATGGGAGACGTTGGCACTGGGGCGGTTAATACGGTTGCCAACGCCGCGACCAGCGGCGTCAACCTGCTCGAAAGCGCAGGTCAGAATGCCGTGACGGGTCTTGAGACGATGGCTACGGCCGCCTTGAACCTACCAGGGCAAATCTGGGAAGGAATTCAGAGTGGCTGGGCCACCCTACAAGAAGGCTTGGGTACGGCATTTGGCTGGCTCGGCGAGCGGGCCGCTCAAGTGGGTGGGTGGCTCAATGAAAATGTCATTGGTCCGCTCTCCGAACGGGTTGCAAGCGGCTGGGCACGTGTGACCGGGTGGGTCAAAGAGACATTCCCTGGTCTCATCAAGTGCTGGGAGGTGTTCCAGGAGTACGCCGGGGCAGCTATGAGCAAGCTGGCAGAGTTCCCGCTCGTGAGCGAGGCGGTAGGAGCGGTAGGGGGAATCATCGAGGGGGCCATCATGGGCGACTTCCTCACCGATCCCAGCGGCTGGAATATCCTAGGACAGATCATCGTCGGCTTCACACCGATTGGTTGGATCGGTGATGCCCGTGACCTGATGGCCGCTATCTCCAAGGGCAGTTGGCCGGACATCGCTATGGCAGCCGTGGGCTTCATTCCCGGTATCGGCGACGCCGCCAAGCACATTGATGAGATAGGCGAGTTTGCACCGGGCCTCCGAGCACTCACTGGCCCGCTGGCTGATGGACTGCATTATGTGGATGGTATCTCAACTCAAGCCATTGATGCCCTCAAAGCCCTACCAGGGCAGGGCCTTGATATGATCAAGGGCCTGACGACAACCGGGCTGGATGCCTTGAAGGGGCTCGGCAGCCAGGCGCTGGATGCCTTGAAGGGGCTTGGCAACCAGGCAAGTGAGATTCTTAATAGCTTGGGTGCCAAGGCGGATGAGTTCCTGAGTAATCTAGGCAAGGCAGACACTCCAACACCCACGGTTAAGAC
>JACCSL010000433.1 GCA_013812995.1 Ardenticatenales bacterium
CCCCCCTCCTGCAAAAGTTTTTCCATGGTCTCGCGGCCCTGCGGTTGATCGTCCACGATGAGAATAGTGCTGTGTTGTTGCATTTTTGCGACTGTCTCCTACTTGAAATGTGGGGGCACCCAAAAGGATAATAGAACCTCTGAACTTCTGCTGCCAAAAATGACCCGTAGGCTACGGTAGACAAATTGCTATCAGTTCGGTCATAATCGGCCACCATTCCCGACCACGAGAGCGAGTAGCCTAATGAATGAAGAGGAACCCATCCTGAACGAGCCGAATGAAGAAACCCGCGCAGCCGCCAAACCCGTTCAAGAGCAGCTGGAAGAGAAGCTTGCGGCCATCGACACGCCGGAAAAGGCGGAGGCACTGGTCGAGCAGCTCACGAGCGACGCGCAGGGACAAACCGCCGAGAGCGCCACGCAGCAGACGCCGCTGGCCGAGAGTGCCCCGCCGGAGGTGCAGGCCGCTATCGCGGTAGAGGCCGTGGCGCAGAGTGCCGCGCAGGCCCCCAACACTCCTGTGCAAGAGGCCGCCGCCGTGATCAACGCGGTGGCAGCGGAGGCGGAGGCGATGGAGGGGCCCGCCTACGAGGCGTTTGTCGAGGCGGTGCAGAAGGTCACGGACCCCTCGCTCCAGGGCCAGCCCGAGAAGCTGGAGGAGCCGCGCCGCTACCTGCGCGACGCGATCATGCAGCGCATGTCCTTCTTCCAGAAATATGACACGGCGCTCTTTATTTTCATCAATAACTCGCCCCACCACCCGCTCAGCAATGCCTTCTTCGAGCACCTGTCTTTCTGGTTCAACGGGGGTTGGGCCTGGATTCTGGGCACGCTGCTCTTCTGGCCCATACGGCGTAAGGAGTCCACCCGCATCCTGAAGGCGATCACACTGCCTGTCTGGGCGGCGGCGCTGGGGGTCGAGGGGCCGATCAAGAAATATTTCCGTCGCAAGCGCCCCTTCATCGACGTGGTGCGCGCGGTGGTGGTTGGGAAGAAGCCGGGCAACTGGTCCTTTCCCTCGGGGCACGCGGCAGCGGCCTTTGGGGGGGCCAGGATGATGGCGCGCTGCCTACCGCGCTGGCAACCGCTCTGGTACAGCCTGGCAGCGCTGGTCAGCTTCTCGCGTGTCTACCTGGGCGCGCACTATCCGGGGGATGTGCTCTCCGGCTCCCTGGTAGGCGTCGCGCTGGCCGAGGGAATGCGCTGGCTCATGGAGCGGTGGAAAAAAGCGTGAGCGAGCGCGCGGCGATAGCTCCCCGCTACCTGCTCTGGCTCTTCCCTTCAACGCCAGCGCTCCTCTTTTTGCTGATTTTCTGGGTGGGGCTCCTCTTTGCCCCGCCCATGCTCAACAGCGACGGGGATCTGGGCCGACACATCACCCTCGGGCGCTATATGTTGAGCAGCCGTCAGATTCCAACCGAGGACCTCTTCTCCCACACGATGGCGGGTGCCCACATGGTGCCGCACGAGTGGCTGAGCCAGCTACTGTTTGCCCTGGCCCACGAGATGGCGGGGCTCAACGGTGTGGTCTGGCTGACGATGGCGGTGCTGGCGGGGAGCTACGCGCTGCTCGGCATGGGAATGCGCGGGATGGGTATTCGCTCCCCGCTGGTACTGGCGGGCGTGCTCTTCGCGGCCATGACGGGCGCGCTCCACTGGCTGACGCGCCCGCACATCTTCACCTTCTTTTTCTTTACCGCCTTCTTCCTGATCCTGGAACGGTATCGACAGAGCGATAACAGCGGCTGGCTCCTACTCCTCCTCCCGCTGATGGTGCTCTGGGCGAACATTCACGGGGCCTTCGTCATCGGCTTCATCCTCGTGATCGTCTATGGTTTGGGGCTTGCGATGGAAGGGAGGCATGAGGCCGCCTTGAAGCTCCTCATGGGAGTGTTACCCACGCTACTGGTTCTTGCGGCCTCGTTCAACCCTGTTGGCCCGGAGCTAGTGCAGCACAGTTTCGCCTACCCGCAGCAACGCTTCCTCGTGAATGTGACGGTGGAGTACCAGAGCCCGGATTTTCACAGCCCAAGCAGCTGGTTCTTCGCCGCGCTGCTCCTTGGGGCGGTAGGACTGGGGTGGCTGCTGGGGCGGCGGCTCGCGTGGACGCCGCTTCTCTTGCTGCTCCTGTGGGCGGCTTTCGCGCTCTACTCGGCGCGGAACATCCCGCTCTTTGCCCTCGTCGCAGTGCCCATCCTGGCGCGCGAGGTGGATGAGTGGCTCAACACAGGCGCGCCCGCCATCGCGCGCTCCCTGGGACGTATGGATGAGATCGATCGACAATCGTGGGGGTGGATGTGGAGCCTGGGCGTGGTCGCGCTGCTGATGGCCGTGCAGGCGGCTGGCACCCCGCTCGATGTGTGGCGGGAGGGGAACCGCTTCAGCCCGAGCGCCTTTCCGGTGGGGGCGGTGGACGTGCTCTCGGGCAAGCTGCCCGAGGGAGAGATGTTCAACGAGTTTGCCTGGGGCGGCTACCTGCTCTATCACCTCTGGCCGGAGGAGCGCGTTTTCATCGACGCGCAGACGGATTTCTATGGCGAGGCGCTGACCCGCGAGTTCCTCCAGGTGGCCGAGGCGGAGCCGGGCTGGGAGGCCCTGCTGGAGCAGCGCGGCGTGCGCTGGGTGATTCTCCCCCCCACCCGCCCGCTCGTGCGCTGGCTGGCGCAAACGCCGGGCTGGGTGCAAGTGTACAAGGACGAGACAGCCGAGGTATGGGAGCGGCAAAATTAAGACTCAACGGACGATTACGATCAGCGATTACGATAGCGATATCAGCAGGACCCAGAAGTATGAAAGGAACCACGATGGCGAGCGATACGCGTCTCTCGAAGGATGACCCACGCTACAGGGAGCGGCTAGAGTCTCAGCATGGCATCGTTATCGGCCTGGGTGCGCTGCCACTGGGCGTGCTGGGCGGGCTCTTCTTTGGTGTGCCGCTGGCGCAGCGGAGCGAGGGTTTCCCGCTCTCGATTTTGACCACAGGCGTCGCGAGCGTGCTGCTGTGTATCGGTGTGGGGCTGCTGATTCTGGCGCTCGTGCAGGGGGTGCTGCGGCTGATGCGCGGATTCTGGGCGCTCCAGCACTCGCTGGCGGAGCTACCGAGCGAGCGGCAGATGGTGTGGCATACGTTTGTGGTCGGGCTGCTTTTTCTGGGCCTGGCCCTCGGCTACGGCCTGGCGTTTTTCATCGCGTAGCGCGGCTCAGCCAAGGCCCGTGGCAAGGCTGAGAGCGATGGCAGCCTTCGGGCTCAGGGCCAGGCCCGCTGCCCACTCCGTGTCAAAGCGCGCTTCCCCCAGCGTATACCGCGTCAGGGAGAGGGCGCGATCATCAAGTTCCTGCGGGCGAGGGTCCAGAACCTCTCCCAACACATCCAAGAGCTGCTTCGCCGCTGCCAGCAAGCGCGTGGCATGAATCGGTCCCTTGGCTTCGGCCAGGAGCAGACTCTCGTGATACATGAGAACGTCATTCGACATGGTATCGCCGAAGCGCCTCGTAGATGGCCGCGCTGCCAAACTCAAGCGCATCCACAGGGATGCGCTCGTCGGCCGCGTGGATGGTCTGGATAAAGTTGAAGCCCTCCGGCATCCTCATCGGTAAGAAGCCATAGGTCTGAATGCCCAGCCGCGCGAAGAAACGCGCATCCGAGACGCCGGGCATGAGGAAAGGAATGGGAATCGCGCCAGGGTCCACCTCGCGCAGAATCTCGGCCAGCCCCTCGAACCACGTCATATCCGACTCAGGTGGTCCAGGATCATAGCGACTCACCTCTAGATCCACATCGTCGCCGATAACGTCGCGCAGTTCAAGCACGATGTCATGCGGTGTGTAGCCCGGCAGCAACCGCCCATCCAGCTCCACGATGATCTCGCTGGGGATGACGTTGATCTTTTCGCCGCCCTGGATAATCGTGGCATTGACCGTATTATGCAGGAGCGGGTCAAAGGGGCGCGCTTTTTCACCCAGGATATCAAGC
>JACCSL010000448.1 GCA_013812995.1 Ardenticatenales bacterium
CTCCACCGAGATACCTAGCGCCTCCGCCAATGCCTCATGTATGGCGGGGCCGCCGCGCGGGCCACCCCGCCCGACGTGTCCGCCGCGCTCACCCGGCACGCTCTGGGTGGGCGGGGTGGCCGTCCCGGTGCCCGGCTCCTGGGCGAAGGTGGCCGAGGCTCCCAGCGCCAAGGTCACGGCGAGGGTCGTCCCTGCCAGGGCCATCATCCATCGTTTCTTGAGGTTCATGTCGATCTCCTTTGGGTGTCTCATGCGAAATTGCATGTGTTCATCTCGAACATGTTCCTATAATAGGAGATGCTTTTTAAGAAATTGTGCAGGATTCTTGCAGATGACGTGTAGATTCCTATTGGCAGAAGGGGGCCAGGGCTACCTCGGCTTCCTCTTGCGCGGCGCTCATCGCCTCAGCGGGCGTCATCTCCCCCTCATACGCGCGCGTCAGGTAGCTGTTGAAAATAGGTGCACCTCGTTCAAACTCTGTGTTGCTAACTCGGTGCCCGCGTATTGGAGGGCATTGCGAATCTCGGACGCCTGCGGTACCTCGCCCAGGTAGGTGGCCAGTTGAGGTGTCTGGAAGGCGCTCTGCCGGGTGGGCAGATAGCCAGTCTGGATGCTGAAATCCGCGACCCGCTCCGGCTCCGTGAGAAAGCGGATGAACTGCCACGCCGCCGCCTGCTGTACGGGAGAAGCGCCTTTGAACAGGTAAAGGTTTCCTCCGCCCGTCACGCTGGCATACTCGCCCGGTTCCTGGCCAGGGAAGGGCATAACGCCCACCTCAAAGGTCGCCCGCGAGAGAATTCCTGTCAGGCTACCCGAGGAGTGAGCGATCATGGCCGTCTTTCCATCCGTAAAATCCGTCGGATCCGTGCTCCAACTTGCTTGCGGTCCCTCTGGCATTGCCTCATACTCGCGCGCGAGGTCAAGGTAAAACTGAACCGCTTCTATCACATCGGGATTGTCAAAGCTGACCCGGCAGGGATGCTCAACGATATTCTGGCCGCTGCCAATCGCCAGCGGCTGAAAGAGCCAAGCCCGCCTTGACCGTCAAGGTCTGATCAACCTCGCCCCACGCGGCCCAACTGGTGGGTGGCTCCAACCCTGCCTCCGCCAGGCGATCCGCGTTGTAGTACAACACGACCGCGCTACGCTGGAAGGGAATCCCCCAGAGGTTGTCGTTGTAGTAGGAATTTTCGAGGAACGCCGGTAGAAAATCATTCAGGTAAGCTCGCCCATCTTCCTCCGCCGATGTAAAGTCATCGAAGGGGACAATGAGACCCTCCTGGACCAGGCCCACCATGTCGGTTGCCAGGAGGACGCTTCCATGATGGTTGCAATCGGCGCATCCACGGCCATGGGCAGGACAATCTGTAGGGAGACTGGCTCCTGTGCAAGTGCACCCGTAGCGGTGGCAGCGGGAGCAGGGGTGGGACTCACCGTGATGCTGTTGGCGAATTTACCAGACAGGCGATTTCCAGTCAGTAAGAGACTTACAAATCTGTCGGAGAGCAACCTACCCTCAGAGAGGAAAGTGGTGTCAAAAACAATTCGCCAACAGCATCCACCGTTGTAGTACCCTGGCAGGCCGCAAGGCCAAGAGATATGAAGATCACACCCATTCCAATAGTATGGTACAGATGACGTTTCATGGGCGCAACTCCTGACTGGTAGGGAGAAAATCTCCCCATCAAAAGTACGGCAAGATTTACGCCAGAATCTATGTTAACCAAGGGAAAACTTATGGAAATTAGAAACTCCCTGCAAACCGGGCGCTCTGAGGCGCTATTCGAGGCGGCACAGCGCGTGCTGCCCGGCGGGGTCAACTCGCCCGTGCGAGCCTTCCGCAGCGTGGGGCGCACCCCGCTGTTCATCCGCGAGGGACATGGCCCTTATCTCTGGGATGAAGATGGTAACCGCTACGTGGACTATGTGCTCTCCTGGGGGCCGCTCATTGCGGGGCACGCCCATCCAGCGGTAGTGGAGGCCATCCAGCAGCAGGCCACGCGCGGCACCTCCTACGGGGCCCCGACCGCGCTCGAAACAGAGTTGGCTGAATTGGTCATTGAGATGGTGCCGAGCATCGAGATGGTGCGCTTTGTCTCCTCCGGGACCGAGGCGACGATGAGCGCGCTGCGGCTGGCCCGTGCCTTCACCGGGCGGGACAAGATCGTGAAGCTGCATGGCAACTACCACGGCCACGCGGACTGTTTACTCGTCTCGGCGGGGAGCGGCGTGGCAACGCTAGGGCTTCCGGACAGCCCTGGTGTGCCCGCGCGGGCCGCGCAGGACACGCTGTTGCTTCCCTTCAACGATGTAGAGGCAACCCGGGCACTCTTTGAGGCGCATGGGCAGGAGATCGCGGCGCTTATTTTGGAGCCCGTTGCCGGGAACATGGGGTTGGTGCTCCCAGAGCCAGGCTACCTGGAGGCGCTCCGGGCCATCACGCAGGCACATGGGACGCTGCTGATCTTCGACGAGGTGATGACGGGCTTTCGCGTGGCTCCGGGCGGCGCGCAGAGTTACTACAACGTGCTGCCAGACCTCACCTGTCTGGGCAAGGTGATTGGCGGCGGGCTTCCCGTGGGGGCCTACGGCGGACGCGCGGAGATCATGCAGCATGTTGCCCCGGCGGGCGCGATGTACCAGGCGGGGACGCTCTCGGGCAACCCGCTGGCGATGGCGGCGGGGCTAGCAACGCTGCAGCTGATACGCGAGCCGGGAGCATGGGAGCGACTCGTCGCGATGACAGACCGGCTCGCGATGGGCGTGATGGAGATAGCAGAGGAAGTGGGGATTCCTGTAGAGGGAGCACATATCGGCTCCATGCTGGGGCTCTTCTTCAGCGAGCAGCCCGTGACGGACTACGCGAGCGCCAAGCTGAGCGACACGACGCGCTTTGCGCGCTTCTTCAACGGGATGCTGGCGCGCGGCGTCTACCTCGCGCCCAGCCAGTTCGAGGCGGCCTTTATGTCACTGGCCCACGATGAGGAGGCGCTGCAACTGACATTGCACGCCGTGGGGGAGACGATGCGGGAGCTGTGAGGGGACTATGACAGGCCAGTCGTTCTCACGGACATAACAGGCGGCATTGTCTTTAACCACAATACCGCCGCGACTTTATTAGCCAAATCTCCATTGATTGTGCCGCGCTTCACAGGTATAGTAAGGCTATCGATTCAACGCATTTTGCTCCTATCCCTACCTCCAACCTTTTTGACTGAGCATTGCTGAATCGCCCCAACGACTGGGGCCAGGTCTCCGGGGCACGGTTGTGCCGCTGGAGACCTTCTTTTATCTCTCCCTGTTTGAAGGAGTTTTGGTATGCGTCCTGTTTCTGTGCGTCTGCGCGTTTTCTCCTGGCTACTTCTCGTGGTCATGCTCTTCAACCTCTCGGCCCCCCTCGTGCCCGTCCTGGCACAGGAACCCACCGAATCGACATCTCCGCCAACCGAACCGCTGCCCCACCTGCTGGACGCGAACGAGCCGATCACCGAAACCGTCTCCTTCCCGCCGCTGGTCGATCACTCGCTCGTGCTCACCGAGACGCTGCCCACCGGGCCGGAGTTGATCCCCGCGCCCGAGCTGCCCACCCTGATGAGCGTGGGAAATGACGACGTGCCGCCCGTGGTGGCCGACGTTGCCCCCGACCTGCCGCTGCCGATTTTCCCACCCGTGGGCG
>JACCSL010000450.1 GCA_013812995.1 Ardenticatenales bacterium
CACCGCTCCACCGCTCCACCGCTCCAACGCTCCACCGCTCCACCGCTCCAACGCTTTTGAGCAGCGGCAGATACAGGTCGTGGCTTGCCCCAAAGAGGGCGAAGGTTCCCACGCGGCAGATCGCCACGGCAATCTCGTTGGTTACTGTATTGCGCTGATAGGTCGAGGGAGGGGCGCAGCTCTGCGCGGCCTCGTCCCAGCTCGCCAATGTCCGGCGCTGGAGGCTCAGGGCAGCCTCATTGGCGATGAGGAACAGGTCGCGGTCGCTGTAGCGGATGGCAACGGTGACCGGGGCCTGGAAAGCGAAGTCGGGCAGTATCACCCCACCACGATAGGCGGCGAGATCGAAGGCGTGTCCGCTCCAGCGCTGGCCGGGCGGCGCGATGGCAACGGTAGGGGTCAGGACTATCGTGGTGGGCTGCGTCACAGCGGCGGCTGGGAAGCGCACCTCTGTGACGAGCCCCTGCGTGTCTGTGTAGCGCAGGGTGAAGGACACCCCTGGTGCCAGCGTGGCGGAGACGGGTTTTGCCACGAGCGTAAAGTCCTGGTTCACCTGATCGGGAGGCAGGGTCAGAGTGCGCGTGGGCGGTGCAAAGGTATAGCCGGACAGGGTCGGCGTCAGGGTCACGCTCCCTGCCAGCCCCAGAGTGACCGTATAATTCCCCATGCCATCCGGTCGCTGAAGCGTGCCCGCACTGCTCGCCAGCGTGACCCCAGGAACCGGGTCGCCATGCACATCCACCACGCGCCCGCGCGCGGAGAAGCTCTGCTCCAGCACATAGAGGCCGCCAAAGGGATTGGCGAGGTACACATAGCCCTCCCGCACAGCGAGCCCGCCCGCTACACTAGGCGCACGGTAGCGATAGCCAGCAGATGCTACAGGCTCCGTGGGTGTAGCCACATTCAGGATCAGCACTCCCGGCCCCTCGTGGTGAACATAGACGAAATCCCCCACGACCTCCACGCCGCGCGCGCCCGTCGGCCCCCCCGGAACATCATAGAATCCCACGAGGGTCGGGGTAATGGGGGTGGAGAGGTCCAGCACTTGCAGATCGCCGGTGACCAGGTAGGCGTAGCTCCCCGAGATGGCAATGTCATAGGCATTCCCAGTGACGTACGCGGCCAGCGAGCGCGGGGCCCCCGGCTCCGAAATATCGAGGATGCGAATGCCGCCGAAGCCACACCCCACCCGGAAGCGGCACCCCAGATAGGTGAGGTAGGCCAGATCGCCTCTTACATCGACCCCGGTGGCGTAGTCCGTGCCCTCCGCGTAGGCAGGCATCGGGTAGTAGCCCACCTCCGTGGGGCTGCGGGGTGTAGAAATGTCCAGTACGCGCAGGCCACCCGATTCTGCCACATAGGCCAGGGTGCCGCTGATTGCGATCCCGGACGGAAAGCTGGGACTTACAAGGGTCTCTGCAAGCTGCGGTGCGAGAGGCGTCGAGAGGTCCACGACATGCAATGCCCCGCCACCGTCCGGCACATAGCCATAGGAGCCAGACAGGGCGATGTTGGTCGGGTAGCCAATCGTGCGGTACTGGCCGAGGGTCCGTGGGGTGGCTGGCGAGGTCATATCCACCAGATGCAATCCTGTGTAGAATTTCGTCATGTAGAGCAGATTGCTCGACACCGCCACATTGATGATGGATTCCTGGGAGTTGAGGTAGGCCAGAAATTTGGGAGCAGCGGGATTCGACACATCCAGCACGCGCACGCCGCCGCTTTCTACAAGGTAGACGCGCGGCCCGGCCGCTGCGATTCCCCGTGCCGCTCCCACCGGGTAGATGGCGAGGCCTTTCGGCGTGGTGGGCATCGCGATATCTATGACGTGCAGGGTTCCAGCCTCGCCCTGTTGTGTGATAAGATAGAGCGTGTTGCCCGCCTGGGTGACCTGCAAGCTGCCCGCCGCCATATAACTGCCCACCCGGCGTGGCGATGTTGCCGTGGAGATGTCGACCACCTCCAACCCTTCCGGTATCACCACATACAAGTGCGTCCCGACGAGCACCAAATCCGTGGGGATGCCAGCAGGCTCATAGACGACCACCAGCGTGGGAGCAGTGGGATTCGACACATCCAGCACGCGAATGCCATGCTCTTTGTCGCCGACATAGAGGTAGGAACCGGCCTTTGCCATCTTGGTCGCTGCCATCGGGTAGAAGCCAACCGGGGCGGGCCGGGCCAGGTCACTCACATCCAGGAGGTGTAGCCCGGTCGCGTCGATGACATACGCCATCGTGTCCACCACGAAAATCTCTTCGACGGATGTCATCAGGAAGGGGCTCTGACCGATAAGGGTGGGAGTAGAGGGCGTGCTTATATCCACCACCAGGACTCGGGGACCCATTCCCACGAAGGCATGAGTTCCCTGAACAAAGAGAGGAGCTGCCGGCCCCCCGATATGCCCCACTGGCTCCATTCCGGCCAATGTCGGCGAGAGTAGGGCCAGGAAGCTGACAAGGACAAGCAGGGCTGGGGCCAGACGGGTCATTAAGATGTTCCTTTCGCGGAATGAAGGAAACTGTAGAACGTAACGCATAAACGTCCAAGAAGCCTTCGTGCCTACCCTCCCCCCTGATTGACCGGAGCCCTGCATGGAGCACCACACGGCCCAACTGGAGCGCGTTAGCCACCGCGCGCTCTCGCAACTCTACCGCTCACGCCTCTACTATGCATTCTTGATGATCGTTTTTATCATGGCGCTGGGCACGCTTGGCTATCACCTGCTGGAGGGCTGGTCGCTGCTGGATTCCCTCTACATGACGGTGATTACCCTTGGTACCGTGGGGTATGGAGAGGTACATCCTCTGACGACCAGCGGGCGCATCTTCACCATGATGCTTATCATTCTCTCCATCGCCATCGCCGGGTACTCGGTCTCGACCCTGGCGGCGTTCGTCCTGGAGGGAGAATTCAACCGCCTCCTACAACTGCGAAGAATGGATAAACATATCTCCAGCCTCCAGGATCATATCGTCCTCTGCGGGGGCGGCCACACGGGCCGTCACGTTGCCCATGAGTTTTACCAGACGCGCACGCCGTTCGTTGTCATCGAGCAGGACCCGGTGGCGCTCAACGATCTGCTGCGCGTGGGCGATGTTCCCTACATTGAGGGGGACGCCACGGATGACGAGACGCTGCTGTTGGCGGGTATCCAGCGAGCGAAGGGGTTGGTCACGACGCTGGGTGAGGACAAGGACAATGTGTTCGTCGTGCTGAGCGCCCGCGCCTTCAACCCGCGCCTGCGCATCGTCACGCGCCTTGTCGAGGAGAAGAACGCGGAGAAGCTACGCAAGGCGGGCGCGGATGAGATTGTCTTCGCCGATGCGCTGGGCGGGATGCGTATGGCCTCCGTGATGATCCGCCCCTCGGTGGTTACCTTTCTAGATGAGATGCTGCGCGTCCGCGAGCAAACGCTGCGCGTGGAACAAATCGAGATTACCGAGCACTCCGCCATTGTAAACAAAACGCTGGGCGATGCGGACATCGGGCGGCGAACGGGGATGCTCGTGGTCGCCATCCGCGCACCCTCCGGCAATTACCTCTTCAACCCTGGGGCTCAGACCGTTTTGGAGCCCGGTGATATTCTGATTGTGATTGGCACGCCCGAGCAGATGGCTCAGGTAGAACACAAAAGAGGGGTTCTATGATCGACCGTGAGTG
>JACCSL010000544.1 GCA_013812995.1 Ardenticatenales bacterium
GGCTGGAAGCCTAGCCGCTCGTAGAAGGGCTGAGGCGTACCAGGCCCCGGAACATAATCCAGAGTCAGCCGTGTGGCACCGGGCTTTTCTTTGACATGCGCGATGATCTGCCGCAGTGCCTCTACCCCATAGCCTTTTCCCTGGTGGGCCGCGTCGATCATGAAGCGCCAGAGATGATATTCGGCCTCCTCGGGATCCTCGTAGAGCATCGCGAAACCTACCGGGGTATCGTCCGAATAGACGGCCCGGAACCAGGCTTTGGGCTCGAAGTAAGCCTGCGCGATGGAAATTGCATTTGGAGCAACGAAGTGGCGTTGATGCTCCGCAACATTCAGATTGCAGATAGCTCGCACTGTTTCGGCGGTTATCTCTTGCAAACTAACCATGATTGTCTCCCGCATGAAAGGTCTGGATGGTCTTCTGCCAGAAGCGATCATCCGTCCCAGGAATGAACTGTGTGTAGTAGGTAACACGGTTGATAAGCCCATCGTATCGCTCCCGCACCGCCTGGGCCAGGCGGTCGTAGGGCGCAATTACTGCGAAGGTCGCGAGCATCTCATCGCTGATGAGTGCGGGCATCTCCGCCCACTTCTGCCGTGCCGCCATCTGGCTGAGCTGCTCGGCGACGCCCTCCCAGCCATGCTGCGCCATGACCGAGTGATAGCTCGGCGTGGAGGCATAGAAGGCGATCTGCTGGCGCACAGCGGGCGCGGCGCGCTCGACTTCCGCATCGTCCTTGCCCGTCACCACGAAGACTGATGTGCTGAGGTCCACCTCGGCCAGCGAGCGTCCCGCCTCCTTCGCGCCTGCTTCCATCCAGGGCAGAATACGCTCGCGCAGGTAGGGAACGGTGTGGAACGGGTGGATATGGAAGCCATCCGCGACCTCGCCCGCCAGGTGGCAGAGCCCCTCGTTGACGCCCGCCAGATAGATAGGAATGTTGGGTGTGGCGATGGGGCCAGGATTGAAGAAGGGGCTCATTAGGGTGAAGGTGTAGAACTCGCCCCGGAAGTTTAGCTTCTCGCCCGTCTGCCAGGAATGCCAAATGTGGCGCAGCGCCTGGACGTACTCGCGCAGCCGGGGTGTTGGAGAGCCCCAGGGCATGGAGAAGCGCCGCTCGATGTGCGGCTTGACCTGCGTGCCCAGCCCCAGAATGAAGCGCCCCTCGCTGAGCTGAGCCAGGTCCCATGCCTGATAGGCCAGGTCCATTGGGCTGCGGGCGAAGGCAACGACGATGGCGGTGCCCAACGCGATGCGCTCTGTGTGCTCCGCTGCCAGCACAACGGGAAAGAGCGGATTGTGCTGAATCTCGCTGGTCCACAGCGCGTCAAAGCCCATCTCCTCTGCCCAGCGGGCCGCCGCTGGGACATCACTCAGCCTGGTCACGGCCACTGCGGTATCAATTTTCATAGACGTTTAGCTCCTGGAAACCTCCGGCTTCGAGCCGGAGGAGGAAAGGAGCGGCGAGGCCAAGCACTGAGGAAGCGATGCCTCGTCGCACCAGACAGGGCCGATGGCATAATGGTAGCCGTCGGCGCGTTGCTGCACGCGGCAGCAGCGGGCAGGGATGCCCTGCACAAGCGTCCCCTGGCGGGTCAGAATATTGAAATAGCCGGAGGCGCGCACGGCCACGCGCCCGACATAGCGCCCCGCCTTCTTGCCGGTGAGCACCACCGCCACCACCAAGTCGCCGGTTTGGAACCCCTGGACCCGCTTGAACCGTTTGGGGCCAGTGCGGGGGAAGCCGTACTTGTCCATACGGCACATCTGACGACTGCCGCGCCCCATCGCCTTGATCTGCAAAATGGGCATGGCCGGGTCGAGCGCGACCTGCGCGCCTGAGACGCCCACGCAGGCGGCGTCAACCCAGTGGGCCTTGGGGTACGCCTGCTGCGTGCGGTTGTACTTGGTGCGGCCTCCCGTGCCCCCCTCCAAGGGAAGTTCCATCACCTGGAGCGCCTCGTAGAGCGCCCAGCGCGTGCTGTTGACTGCTGCCGCGTCGCGCAGAGGGGTTTGCGCCTGCGCCAGAATCCGCGCCAAGCGCGGCGGGTCATGCGCCAGGAAGGTGCGAATGTCCTGGCTGCCTTTTGCCTGGTTACAATCCTCACAGGCGAGCGTCAGGTTGCTCACGCGATGGGAGCCGCCCGCCGTGCGCGCTTGGATGTGCTCCACCTGGAGCGCGACCCCCGTCGCATCGCAGTAGGCACACTGCCGTCCCCATTTTTCAAGCACGTATTCGCGCACCTCGTAGCCGTGCAAGGTACCCTGCTGGTATTCGACCCCGCTGATTTCCGGGTTTTGTAGTAGCTGGGTATCGAAGCGCACCAGTTCCATCGCCAGCCCGCTGACGGGACACCAGCCTCGCAGCCGCCTTACCCAACTGAGGATGTTGTCCACCCGACTCTGCAAGGAGGGAGCCAGCCACCCCGCCCGCCGCCGTCGGTGCAAGAAGCGCGGCTTACGGTAGCGCGTCTTGCGGCTGCGCCGACTGCGGCGCACGCTGGCGCGCTGGGTGAGATTATCGCGAATAGCGGGGCCTCGGTGTGTGAGTTCTCCGGCCCACAGGACTTCCGCCCCGCGTGCGAAGTGCCCCACCAGCACCAGCCCGCTGACCCGGCTGCCAGGGTCTAGCTTCAGCATGACGGGTTGGGTTTCGCCCCCCACCCGATCCAATAGCTTGATCGTGAAGAGTTGCTGATGCACCACCACCGCCCGTCCCGCCTTGAGCAGCTTACGCGCCCGCGCCGGGTGGCACGGCATCAGCGCCTCCCCCGTCGCATCTAAGACAAAGACTCGTTGCATGAAAATGTCTCCTTACGGAACTCCCCTTACGGGGGTAACGGTCCCCTCGCCAAAGTTATCCAGGCTTGTTGTGTCCGCCGCACTGGCTTCCACCCCGTATGCCTGTTTAACGACGGACGATAGTGCCTGGGGCTGGGGCAAGGCGCCCCAGGGTATCGTGACCTGGATAACATAGCCCTCAAGAGGCTTAGGCATGGTCAACGTCAGGGCTTGCCCGAGCAAGCCCCCGAGTTCTACTCGGGGGTCGTTGACGGCGCTCTCCTCACATTTTTATAGTAGCCCCATCGTACCATCTTTTGAGCCCCTTTCAACCCAGCAGAAAGTCACAAGTCACGGTAATAGCATCAAAGCTCGGTTGACCCCACAGCGGGCTCCCTCTATTATTCTGAGCTCGACTTTATCCATTGTGAAGCAGCAAGCCCAACCCCTCTGTGAGGGATGGATCAAAGGCGCTGGGAATATTGTGTATGTCGGGTCTGAGCATAGACATGGAAAAAAGGAAGTTGGTCAGAAAC
>JACCSL010000545.1 GCA_013812995.1 Ardenticatenales bacterium
GCGCTGAAGTTGCCAGTGCGCGTGAGTTTCAGGATGTGGTTGCTGTCGACGCCAAGCGCCGCGAGCAGCGCGGGCGTCACGCTGGAGGGCGCGGCGCTCTGGTAGGGCTCGCCGCCCGCATTGAAGAACTCGTGATAGGGGTTGACCGCCGAGTCGATCACCGAAACGATGACCTGGGTGCCACCCGTTGACACAGGGGTAGACGTTGGTGTGGGGGTAGGCGTCGGCGTGCTCACGATGTCCAGGTTGTTGGGCACGTCCGTCACGGTCATGCCGAAGGCGCGCTGCACGGCTTTGTAGGCGTCCGCGTAACCCGCGCCGACCTCCCAAGACTCGTACCCTGGCATGAGCGTGGCGGTGTCCTGAAGAATCTGCTTCACCTGCGCTGGTGTGAGCTTCGGGTTGGCGTCGAGCATCAGGGCGACGATGCCCGCGACATGCGGGGCCGCCATCGAGGTGCCGCTGAGGCTTGTGTAGTAGGGCAGGTAGGCGGGCTCCACCCCGACGTCCGAGGTGGCACCGAGCGGCGCACCCAGCACCGCGCGCGTGGAGATGATATCCACCCCCGGAGCTGTGAGGGTCGGGCGATCCTTGTCCTTCGTCCCGCGTGAGGAGAAGCTTGCCAACTGGCGGTTCTTGTCGCCTGCGGCCACCGTGATGACCCAGGGAGCCTTCTTGAAGTTGCCCGTGATCGTTCCGGCGTTCGGACCGGAGTTGCCGGCCGAGAAAACCACCACGATGTTGCGGTCCGTGAGCAGCTTCGTCGCGACGTTGGTAGGATGGTCGGGGTTGAAGTCCGTCTTGTCGCCCGTAGCGCCCCAGGAGTTGGTGACGACGCGGATGCCATAGCGGAACTGGTTGGTCAAGGCATAGTCGAATCCGCCGATGGTGTCGAGTAGCAGCAGCCCCGCGCCCGAGCCGTAGACGACGAGCTTGGCACCGGGGGCCACGCCCTCGTACTTACCGCCGGACTTGGCACCGGTACCGGCGACGATGCCCGCGACGTGCGTGCCATGACCGCCCGCGATGTCGGTGTGTGGCACGCCCTCCACGTAGGTGACGGGCACCACATTGACCAGGCCATGCAGGTTGGTCGCGCCGGAGGTGTTCTGGATGATGTTCGGCGCGAGGTCGGCGTGCAGCCCCTCCGCGCCCGAGTCATTAACGAGCACGGTGATGCCCTGGCCACCCACGGGTAGGCCGCCATTGCGGAGCGTGAGCGTCGCATCGCGGCGAATACGGTCCACGCCCGTCAGCGCGCGGGCATCGAAGTTGTCGTAGCTCAGCGGCGTGTTCAGCCAGAGCGAGCGAACCTCGGGGCGCGCCGCCAGCGCATCGACCTGCGCGGCGTTTGCCAGGACGCCCGCGATGGGCAGCGAGCGCATTGTGAGGCCCTGGGTGATGCCCAGGCCACGGAGCAGCGAGAGCTCGGCGTCGCCGGGAGCCTTGCTGCCTTGGAAGGTGACGATGACCTCCAGCGGTCCCGTCGCCGTGGCAAGTGCTGTCTTGAGCGCCGGGTCTACCACGGCCCCAGCAGAGGCATGAGCACGGGTAGGCGCGGTCCCGACGAGGGGGAGCAGCAGGGAAAAAAGCAATAATAGCGAGAAGATGAAATGTGCAGATTTACGAGACATGGCTGGCAGAAACCTTTCGTCTTGAATGATGACATGGGTCTGCCCTACAAATGCACGCTCCTACCCCAAAAATACATCAGGGCCGCGTGAATTCACGCGGCCCTGATGAGATAGCGGTTACTTTAGGGCAGGGGCGCTAGCTCCATCCATGCTTGGACCCAACTCCCGGCGGGCAACTCAACAATTTGTGGCTCACCGCCACCCACCTCAAACTGCTTTATCAGAGCGTCCATGAAGGAGTCGGAGCCCTCCGGCCACTCCATGTACAGCAGGTGGCGACTATCCGGTCCCCAGAGCGCAGACTCTGCCCGCCCTAGAGCGTGCTCCTCGCTCCCGTCAGCGCGGATGGCCCACAAGGAAACGCGCTCGCTCTCGCCGCTATTGACCACGGACAGCCATTGCCCATCGGGGCTCCATTGGATCGACCCAAAGGCTTCCCCGCCACCCGCGCTGGTGTAAGGGTGCAGCCATTGAACAGTTTCCTGCTCCAGGTCGAAGATAGCAACGGCATCCTCCGCGGAGGCGGTCGCCGGATCGTATTCACCATAGAATTTCCAGGCCAGCTTCGTGCCATCCGGCGACCAGGCGGGCTCGCGGAAGGCCCCTGGCAACTCGACGAGGGAGGCCAACGGGAAGGCTTCGCTGCCCTGGCCCCATCGCCAAAGGCGGAGTCCATCCTCCACCGCATAGGCGACGGTCTCTCCATCGGGCGAGAGCGCTGCCCCACTATGCGGTCGCTCATCTGGCCCCGCAATGATTTGAGTCTCTCCTGTGGCAGTATCGTAGGCAGCGATATAGCCATTCCAGGGACCCATCTCTTCCAAGGGAACATAGTGGAACACAATCACACCGGGTCGGGCGTGCCACCACTGGGGGCTGGCCTCCTGCACATCGGGCGTGTTCGTCAGTTGTTGGACTTCCTCGCTCCCTAGCTCGGTCAACCAGAGATCGTCGTGAGCACTGTAGACTAGATGGATCTTGTCTGGAGCAAAGGAAGCCTCATTGGCGGAAAGCGCCACGCGATCAAGGAGGAACAGGGGCTCCCCCATTTTGTTCATAAGATACAGGTGGCCCTCCGCACTCTGATAAAGCAGCCCCGCCAGCTCGGGCAGCACGGCGGGCGAGGGGACGGGCTCCGGCATAGGACTCGGTTCTTCGGTCGGCGAGGGTTCCTGTGCAGGGATCAGCGTGACGATGGTCTCGTTGATCGGCGTAGGCTCCGCCGGCGCAAACATCGTGGCGGTGGCTATAGGATACCCTATCGGTGGTTCAACGGTGGGTTCAGCGGTGGTTGCGCCCGTCGCACAACCTACCAGCCAAAAGCATAGAAAGAGTAGAGCTATCAAATAAGTCCTTCGGTGCATTATCTTATCTCCTGCGGAATAAAGAGTGGATCTCTTCATGCGCCTAGGATAGCTCTTTCAACCAATCCTGACTTGACCTACCCCGGACTATAGTCTGACCGTTGTCTGACGCATTATGGATTACAAGCAAAAGAGCCGGGCGCAGTGCGCCCGGCTCTTTCTTTTGCTGACTACAGAAAGCTGATCGCTGATCGACTACTGCGCCAGATAGGCGCTGTAGAAGCGGGCGATGGTGACAGCGAACTCGCCGCGCGTGACCCGACTGGCGGGCGCGAAGGTCGCGTGGACCGTTGGCTGGAGGTCGAAGGGGCCCTGGGTGACGGTGAAGTAGGCGTTCATGATATTCAGGTCAAGCGCCAGTTGCACGTAGCCGCGCAGCTCCGCCGGAATCTGGCTGGCGTCCTCAATGGCGATGCGCTGGCCGTTGTGCAGCACCGTGACGGCATTGCTATTGCGGGCCACGGCCTCGCTCTGGAGGGCCAGGCTCTGTACCAGGCTGTAGGCCAGGGCAGCGCGGTTGACGGAGCCGCCAGGGTAGAACTTGCCATCCGCCATCGGGCGCATGAGGCCATTCGCCTGTTGGACCCGATCCTTGAGGGCCGCGCCGCGTGCCGCCACCGCCTCGATGAAGGAGAGGTCTGCGTCGCTGACGTCAGGGAAGCTGCGCGAGCCATTGAGGGGGAGGAACTGGCGCACCCCTGCGCCCATCACGAGGGACTGAGCCAACTCGCGACGGGTCAGGTTGTTGTTCGGCTTGAAGGTGCCATCTCTGTAGCCATCTACCAGCCGCTCGCTCACGGCCACCTTGATCGCCGCCTCCGCCGCGTGACCGGCAATATCGTTGAGTCCCGTGAAGCTGCCCGTGCTCTTGAAAGTCAGCGTGCCATTCACCGTTTCCGGCAGCGCCACGCCGAGGGGGTTCGCCACATTGCCGCGCATACCACGCACTTCCGCCACCCACTGCCCGGCAGCGGGTGCTGGCACCGACACCACCCGGTCGCGGGTCAGGGTGAAGGTCAGTGAGATACCAGAGCTATATTCGGTGCCATTCGGGGCGATGAGAACGAGGTTGATCGGGTTGCCCGTCTCACCCAGCAGGCCGTTCCCCTCGACGCGCGCGACCAACTCCGTGAGCCCAGCGGGCACAGTGAAGTTGTAGCGGTTCGAGGCGGTGAGCGCCGGGTTGTACTCCACGGAGAAGGTCGAGCGGCTCGTGTTGAGTGTCGCGTTGCTGTTGAAGGTGCGGCCCAGGTTGAGCGTCTGCCCGTAGGTGCGGCTCTGGAAGGCCGTGTCCACCGCCGCGTAGGCGTTGACATAGCCCGCGCCGACTTCCCACGGCTCCTGGCCGGGCATGTTCGTGGCGGTCTGCTGGAGAATCGACTTCACCTGCGCCGGGCTGAGAAGCGGGTTGACCTCCAGCATCAGAGCGATGATACCCGCGACATGCGGGGTTGCCATCGAGGTACCGCTCATGTGGGTGTAGTAGGGCAGGTGCGCAGGGGCGAGTGTCGCGGCATCCTGCTGCGCGCTCAGCGAGCTGACAGGTGCAAGCACGCGGGTCGAGATGATGTCTACGCCGGGCGCGGTGACGCTCGGTCGATCTTCCCACGTCCAGCTCTGATCATCCAGGGTGAAGGTACCACCCACGCCAGCCGTGCCGCGCGAGGAGAAGTCGGCCAGCGTACCCTGCTTGGTACCAGCGGCGACGGAGATCACCCAGGGAGCCTTGGAATAGGGATTGTGCGTGTCCTCGCCGGGACCCGCGTTGCCAGCGGCGAAGGTGACAACAATGCCGCGATCATGGGCGCGCTTGCTCGCCAGATTGATGGGATGTTCCGGGTCGAAGCCGCCCGAGGAGCCCCAGGAGTTCGTCACGACGCGGATACCATACTGGTGCTGGTGTGTCACCGCATAGTCCAGCCCGCCGAGACCGTCCAGCACGAAGAGCGCGCCACCGGAGCCGTAGCCAATCAGGGTCGCGCCGGGGGCTACCCCCTCGTACTTGCCGCCCGAGGCCGCGCCACTGCCCGCAACGGTCCCGGCGACGTGGGTGCCGTGGCCCGAGTTGCTGTCGTTGTTGGGAATCCCCTCAATGTAGGTGATGGGAAGGAGCTCCGACAGGGCGTGCAGGTTCGTGCTGCCGGTGGCGTTCTGCGCGCAGGTGAGGTCCGGATGCGTGCAGTCAATACCGCTATCGTTGACAACCACGGCCACACCGCGCCCGGAGACGGGCATCCCGTTGTTACGGTCGGTGATCGTCGCGTCACTGCGCAGCCGCTTGACGCCGGTCAGCTCATTGGCCTCGCCGTTGTAGAGGGTCAGGGGGCTGTTGAGGTAGACAGAGCGAACCTCGGGGCGCGTGGCCAGCGCATTGATCTGCGCGGCCGTGGCGAGGATCCCCGCCATCGGTAGCGAGCGGAGGGTCACACCCTGCGTGATGCCAAGCCCTTTCAGGAGGGCGATCTCGTCCGCACCGGGAGCCTCGTTGCCCCGGAAGGTGACGATTACGCTCACGGGCGTGGACGCATTGATGAGGGCTGTGGTGAGCTGCGGGTCGATGATAGCCGACGGCCCATCGGCGTACACGCGCTGCTGGCCTGCGACGGGCACCAGCAGGGAGAAGACAATGAGAAGGGCGAAGACGAGTTGCGAAAGTTTACGAGCCATTTTGGTTTGACGATACCTCTCTGCATGATTAAG
The DNA here is from genome assembly GCA_013812995.1 of Ardenticatenales bacterium. Classification (GTDB taxonomy): domain Bacteria; phylum Chloroflexota; class Anaerolineae; order Ardenticatenales; family Ardenticatenaceae; genus JACCSL01. The sequence continues at coordinate 5,699 of JACCSL010000545.1, forward strand.
ACATGGATGATTACCCTATAAATGCAGCGAGGGGCGCGGAAAATACATGGGGTTGACTCCGTTGACGACTCTGCTCGTGCGCGGCTATACTGGCTTGATATCAATGCCTCCGGGCGAGAAAGAGCGCAACATGACCAAAGCTGGTCTTTTTTTGCTGGGACTTTTACTCTTCGTGAGCGGCTGTGCGGGGCAGGCGGCACCAACGGAACCGCCCGGTGTCGTGAACGCTTTCACCGGAAACTGTGGAACTGTGACAGGGCCACTGCGCCTCTCCATGTGGGCCGACGAGGCAGTGCCGGAGGTGCTGGCGGCGTTCGAGCAGCGCTATGGCATCAAGGTGACACATGACACCTATAGCTCCAACGAGGAGTTGATTGAGCGGCTAGAACAGGGAGCCCGCTATGATCTAGTGTTCCCCTCCGATTACGCAGTGCAGATTCTGGTCGAGCAGGAGAGGCTGGAACCGCTGGCGCTGGAGAATATTCCCAACCGGAAGTATGTAACGAACCAGTTGGCCTACTACTATGACCCCCTGAATCGTTACTCGCTACCCTTCCAGTGGGGTACCAGCGGCATCGCCTACAACTCGACCTATATCAAGACGCCGCCTACCTCATGGGCCATGATGTTCGACCCGGCCTTTCTGGAGGCCCACAACCAGAAGATCACGATGCTGGACGACAAGCGCGAGGTCATTGGCGCGGCGCTGCTGGCGATGGGGTATTCCGTCAATGACGCTGACCCCAACCATCTACAGGAGGCGCAGGCGCTCCTTTTGACCCAGCAACCCAGGCTAAACGGCTATGATACGGAACAGGTGGCGGAGCGGCTGGTCAGTGAGGAGATCTACCTGGCGCACAGTTGGAGTGGGATGGCGGCGCTCGCGGCGAGCGAGAACGCCGCCATCCGCTATGTCATCCCCGAGGAAGGCGGGGTGATCTGGGTGGACAACATGGTGATTCCTAAGGGGGCCACCGCCAAGTGTACCGCCGAACTGTTTATGAACTTTGTGCTGGACCCGCCCGTGGCCGCGCAGATTTCCTCGCATACCTTCTACAACTCCCCTGTGCCTGGTGCGGAGCCTCTGCTGGACCCCGCCACGCTTGAGGTGCTCAACCGGGGCTTTCTGCTGGACGATTCGGTAATAGGGCGGCTAGAATGGATCGAGTATGCTGAGGGAGCCGAGCGCTTCACCGAGCTTTGGGAGGCGGTACGTCAGCCCTAGGCAATGACGATCTGCCCGCAGTAGTCGCAGCGATCTACGCCGAGCGGCAGGGAGCCGCCGCAGTGGGGGCAGGCCATCGTCTCGGGCTTGATGGACGCACCACTCTTGACGAGGGCCGCGTTGGTATCGGCCAGGTCATGGCGAAGCTGCTTGAGCCGCGCCAGGTAGGCGTCGGGCGTCATCTCGCCATCCCGCCGCAGCCGCTCCACATCGGCGATGCTCTCGTGCAACATGCGGCGGCGTGCCATGAGCCCCTCCACGCTCTGATCCTCGGCGGCGACGCGCAGCGTGGGCCGTGTGGGCATCGTGGCCAGATACCAGGCCAGCCCGGCAATGAGCAGCGAGGCGAGCGCACCGCCTAGCAGCGGGTTGTACCACACCGGCGCGGTGACCTGCGCGAGCGAGAGCAGCCGCACGTCGCTCCCATCTGCCACGACAATCTGATC